>CAYRMJ010000020.1:0-20946 GCA_964425415.1 uncultured Thermoplasmata archaeon
CTAAGCCCCTTTCTTAAAAGAAAGTTGTTTTACTCACAAAGAACACATTTTTCTCTTTTTGCCTATCTGGCCTTAGCCCGGGTTCACAAACTTTTCAACTTTTAATGAATTGTTCATGGAACGTTTGCTGAAATGATGCTAAATTATAAATTAGAGGCGTCCATACGCTTATTATGTCCGAGGATTTGAAAGACGAGTTTGCAAGGTTGCGACTTGAAGTGGACAGGCTTAAAAAATCCGTTGATGAAATAAAGCCTCATAGGCATTGTTTGAACTGTGGCATAGCAATACCTCCAGACAAGACCTTCTGCTCTAAAAAGTGCGAGGCTGAATGGAACGCAATGCTCAGGAGAAAGAAGATGAGCATTTATGTGTGGATGATTCTGCTTCTCATACTGATAATAATCATGTTCGTTGCAATGGGTGGCAAATGATGCGCGTGTTGGTGGGCGGTACGTTTGAGTTTATGCACCTTGGCCATCGCAAATTGATTGAAAGGGCATTTGAGATTGGAGATTATGTTACCATTGGTATAACTGCAGATGGTTTTAAAAGTGGAGTGAGCAGAAATTATGCTGAAAGAAAACGCCTTGTTGAGAACTTCGCACGACAATTTAAAAAAAGGTATCAAATAGTGGAAATTTACGATATTTACGGGCCATCACTTGAGGATAATTATGATGCAATAGTTGTGTCTCCAGAGACTTACAAAAATGCTGTTAAAATAAATAGAAAACGAGAAAAAATCGGATTAAAACCTATGAAAATAGTAACCATTCCCATGGTTTTTGCTGAAGATTTAATTCCAATATCCTCCTCCAGAATAAAAAAAGGCAAAATTGATGAGATGGGCAAGAGGCTGAAGCCACTGATGGTCCATATCGGATCCGAAAATCCATCTAAAGTTAATTCTGTGAAAAATGTGTTCAGGAAACTATTCTCTTTTGACATTGAATTTGTGCCGCTTCGCATAGATTCTGAAGTGCCTGCACAACCTTTTGAAGATGATACCGTAAGAGGTGCTATAAACCGAGCCAAAAAAGCTCTTGGAAACGCAGATTACTCGGTTGGAATTGAAGCAGGGCTGTTCTATGAAAGGGTAATTGAAAAATATGTGGACCGCGCCTACTGTGCAATAATGGATGAACACGGTTTGGTAACCGTAGGTCACTCGGGAGGTTTTTACTATCCTCCGTATGTTATGGAGTTAGTTAACAAAGGAATGGAAGTGGGAGAAGCCATGGAGCTAATATCCGGCATAAAAGAAATAAAAAAAGGAATGGGTGCAATAGGCTATCTGAGCAAAGGTCATATTAAGCGTGTTGAATTCAATGCTCAAGCCGTACTTATGGCGATGATTCCTAGACTTAGCCATGAACTGTACTTTTAAATAAAAATTAATTCAATGCGAGATAAGCAAATACCTTTGCATCTTCAACAAGATTTTCAATTTTACAGTATTCATCAGGCTGATGCTCCACATCGTCCGCAGTTATCCACACAACCGCAGGTATGCCAACCTTCCGAAACGCTGCGGCCACTGTGCCACCTCCAATTCCTCCAATCACAGGTTCAATATTTCTGAGATTCTTTATGGCTTCTTTCAATTTTCTCACAATCTCACTCTCAGGATCCGTCTGTGAAGGTTCGCTTTTCTGAACAACTTCCACATTTATGGAAGCTCCAGTTTTAGAGGCAAGTTCATTTGCCCTGTCTTTCACATTTTCAATTATCTTATCAACTGAATAATCTGGAAGTATTCTAAAATCAAAATAAAAAACATCCGTACCGGGAACAGTGTTTACATTATCCACATTTTTCTCCTTTTTAGTGATTTCAAAGGTGGACACTGGCGGCTCAAACAAAGGATTCTCTTTTGAATACTTTGCATGCAGCTCCTCGTCCACAGCTAACGCAAATTTCATGCCTATACGATGTGCATTTAGCCCTAAATGAGGCATGCTAGCATGGCTCTGCTTTCCGATTGTTGTAATTTTCAGCCAAACTGAACCTTTCTCAGCTATTTCAATAAAAGAACCATCGGAGTTTCCAGCATCTGGTACCACCACTAGGTCATTCTCCATAAACAGGTTTTTGTCCATCAAGTAATGCAACCCGTATTTGCTACCCGCCTCTTCATCAGATACAAACACAAGTCCAAGATTGTACTTAGGTCTCTTTCCACATTTCAATATGGCTTTAGCTGCAAAATATGAGCTCACAACACCCTGTCCATCATCCAGAGTACCTCTTCCGTATATCTTTCCATCCTTTACCACTGGGTCGTATGGATCGTGGGTCCATAACTTAAGGTCTCCCTCCGGTACAGTATCAATATGGGATATAATCCACAGGGTTCTACTTCTATCTTCTCCAAATATCAATCCTACAATATTAGGCCTTTTCAAACCTCTTTCATCCACGGCATCGTACCTTTTGACTTCGTCACATATTTCTCTGAGTTTTCTGTCCAACCACTCTCCTCTCTCCAGTTCACCAGACCCTCCAGATGTTGGATTAACAGCTTTTATCTTTATCATGCTCACCATGAATTCCACGATTTCATTCTTCATTTCCTCTATACACTTCAAAACTTCGTTCATGTAATCTGGCATGCAAAATGGCACATTAAACTTTTCGGGAAATACTTTAAAATCACAGCCAAATCTGAAAGAAAAGTATTTAAACAGAAAGAGTTTTCCCTCACCAGCGCAAAGATGGAGGGAATATACCATGAGCGAAAAAATAAGTAGGAAAGCGGAAGTGCTGGCAGCGATTCTGATAGTGCTATTTAGCGCTATCGTGGTTGCAGGGAGCGTTAATGCATTGGAACCGCAGAAAAGGTCGTTGAGTTTTGTGTTGCTTTATCATGATGTTGAAACAAATGATATTGATTATCTGAGCAATGTGGCTGCTTACCTTTACGATGTGAACGGAAATTTGGTGGCAGTGAAAAACTCCACATCCAACGGAATAGTTGAGTTTTCGGATGTAGTATATGGCAATTATGTAATATCTGTAGGCGCTGTGGCAAAAGGAAATTATGTGTATGATTCAAATTCCGTGGCAGTGAAAGTGACGGATACAAAGGTGATAAATGTCCTTGACGGTGGCGATTTTACAAAGTTGACTGTAGAAAGGCACCCGCTTAGCAAGACTTTGAACTTGACGATAACCAATGGGGGCCTTCCTGTGGCAGCTCAGGTATCTTTGATTTACAACGGCTGCACCTACAACAGCACTTATGTTGATGGAAACTCAAGCTTTAAAGTACCTAAGGGAATTAACACAATCAAAGTTGTGTATCAGGAAGGGGGTGTTGAGAAGGATTACTACAAGGATGTGAATGTGATCAAATCCACAAATGTATCCTTTGATTTGAAAAACTACAAGCACATAATTGGTACTGTTAGCTCTGGCGGGGAGATAATAAATACCACCACACACATAATAGTTCTAAACAAAACTACTGGAAAGGTGTGGAACATCATGACATTCCCCGGCGGTGCATTCAGCTTCTATCTACCTAATCTAAATTATGAGTTAGTTGTCACCGCTGACGGATATGGTATGAAGAAATTACCCGCATCTAATTCAGTGATGTCCATAAATCTCGGGAAAGTCACAAACTCTGTTAACTATAACTTGGTGTTGTCCAAGAATATGAAGTGGATAAACTCTACAATGACAATGCTGATTAACAACAAATCTGTTATCAACTCTCTCCCATACGCAGATGCAGGAATCCTTTACTATCAGTTGAAACTGCTCGGCTGGACCCAGAGTGAGTTTGAAAACTATCTTAAGGGCTATTACACACATTATACCTCAAAATTTGTGAGTGTTGATAATAACATATACGAACTCAAAAATGTAAATGCAAAAGTCACTCCAAATAACGCGAAGGACGAAGAATACACACTTCAAATAACTGCAAGTTACTACAACAGTGAAATAAAGTACAAGGAAATAATGAAAGACGGAAGCGCAGATGTGGCAATCTACGCGAAGATGAACGCCATACAGGGTGCTTATATGAATTATCAGTACACTCTCAAAATACCTTCAAAACTGGAGAGAAGCAACGATGTGTCTGGTGCGACTGTGAGTGGATATGTTAATAGCATCACAATAAAAGATGTTAAGGTAACACCGGTGCATATAATTCTCAAGGAGAGAAAGAAGCCAAGCATAACCCTTGACTCTCAGCACTTTGTCATTGGCTGGAACAATATTACGAATGTAAATCATGTGGTAAACCAGTCAGCAAAGAATTACACGGTGGTTGTTCCTGCAGGTAAAAAAGTCTGGTTCAACGCTTCACAGATGGCTTACGATGAGGTTCGCGACCTTGTGGATTACAGAAACACAACGTATATTTGGAAAGTGGATAATAAGTCCGTGAGTCCTACGGTGAAATACAATCTCAGCTATGCTTTTGCATACGGAAAGCATGTACTAACAATAAAGGTGGTGGATGTTGGTGGTAACACGAATACAACAAACATAACCGTGTTAGCTGACGGGTTCTGGCCAACTGTAAATATAACATTCAAAGAGCCGGCAGGTAAGGTTCTCGCGACTTTTGTAGCCAACGCAAGTAAGATTAACATTATTGAATACAACATTACGGGAACCAAAGGACGGGCAGCAATGAACAACAAATCAATTGTTAAAATAAACACGCCATTGGTCCTGAATGAGTCGCAGGAAGTGGTATACGATGCATCAGCCACCTACGATACATACAACGGAGTTAATAAGACTGGTTTGCCCGTGATTGTGGAGTGGAACTTCAACGGCAACAAGAGCACTGGTATGAACAGAAGCTACGCCTTTGACAAGCCCACCAGACACGGGAACTACACTCTCAACATAACTATAAGGGACTCTGTGAATAACACGATAATAATTACCATGCCGGTGCAAGTTAAAGATATAACCAAGCCAGTGGTTAAGCTAAATCTTACTGCAAATGGAAAACACGTTGATGAAGTGAAGGAAGGAGAGAACATAACTCTGGATGCTACTGGAAGCTATGACCCTGAAAATGGAACCATTGCAAGCTACAAGTTCACAATAAAAGACGAGAAATTCAAGCAGGTAAATGTAACAGATGGAGTCTATGATATAATTAACGGAAGCTTCCGCTCAGGCAATGTCACACTGGTATTCCATAAATACGGAACTTACTACATAATTGTCAATGTCACCGATGCAGCTGGCAACTACAATGTGGTCAATAGAACGTTGAGAGTTACTCCCGTGAGGCCGGATTTGACACTGAACAGTGTGCAAATCAAAGGAGATAGAATAGAGGGCACAAAGCTCAGTGTGATGGTTAATGTATCCAACAACGGAGATGCCATCGCAAAGACTTACTGGATTGCAATATACATA
Organism: uncultured Thermoplasmata archaeon; assembly: GCA_964425415.1. Classification (GTDB taxonomy): domain Archaea; phylum Thermoplasmatota; class Thermoplasmata; order Thermoplasmatales; family Aciduliprofundaceae; genus JAADDK01. The sequence continues at coordinate 5,401 of CAYRMJ010000020.1, forward strand.
AACGGAAAAGTTGTGGTAAACAAAACATTCAAGAACTTAAAGAATGGTAGCTACGTTGTTAAAACGCTGTACTGGACTCCCAGCGCGCCCGGAAACTACACGGTGAAAGTTGTCGTAGGAAGCCATGATGAGCCTGCAAGTTACAGAAGTGACAACACCAAGACCGAAACTGTGAAAATTGAGCAGGCCCCGTGGAAGATTCCAGCCATGATCGGCGGAGCAATCGCAATAATCGCCATTGGAGGATACATAGGCTGGAGATACATGGAGAAGAAAGGCGAGAAGAAGAAATTCAAAAAGAAGAGTAAAGGCGGAAAGAAAGAAAAAGAATAAACCTCTATTTTTTACATTTTTTCAAGGGGCTCAATACCTAACGTTTTCAAAGTGCGGCTAAGCACATTTTTAAAAGCAAACACCAGTGCCAATCTTGATTTTTTCAGCTCTGAACTTTCCGCGTTCAGTACTGGACAATCTCTGTAAAATTGGTTGAACTGAAATGCAAGTTCGTAAGCGTATCTCGCTAAATAATATGGACTCAGAGACCTTGCTGATTGCTCAATAACGTCTGGATACCTAGCTATGAGTTTTAAAAGCTTTATTTCCTCAGGATGTTTCAACAACTCAGGATAGTAAGTTCCTTCAAATTCGTCTTTTCGTAATATGCTACTTGCGCGGGCATGCGTGTAGATAATAAAAGGTGCGCTTTCGCCCTCAAAGTTCAGAGCTTTGTCCCACCGAAATACAATGGGTTTGTCAAGCTGCACATTTAATAGAGCGTAGCGAATGGATGAATATGCTATGCTCTCTGCAATATGACGTGATTCCTCTTTTTCATAGTTTCTATTCTCCAGAATCTCAATGGCCTTGCGAAATCCCTCATCAAGAAGTTCATCAAGATATACCACAGTGCCTTTACGAGTGCTCATTTTTCCCTCCGGCAATCTTACAAAAGAATAAAAAATGGGTTCCATTCTTATATTCGGATTCAATAACTTCATCACCATCTTTATTGCTTCAAAGTGTAGTTTATGATCCTCGCCCAGCACATCTACCAAAAAATCTGCATTTTTACCTTTGTATAGATGATATGCAATGTCCCTTAGAAAGTAAAGAGTAGTACCGTCTTTTCTGTACAGATAGAACTTATCTTTCTGCAAATTAGCACCCAACTCACTCATTTTTAAGTAATATGCACCGTCTTCATACCCTGTATACCGTTTTAATTTTTCCGCTACTCTCTTTGCATCCTCTATGAACTCCGATTCCCAGATGAACTCATCTACAATCACGTTAATTCTTTTCAGAGTCTCATTTATTCCATTCAGAACACACCCTATTTTCTCCTTTGCAATTTTACGTAATTTTTCATCTCCTCCTTCATATTTTTTCATAAGATTGCGAACTTCACCCTCAACCTTCGGGTCGCTGAGCATCGCTGATGCTTTTTGATAATTCAGAACGTATCTGTGGTCACATTTTTTTATGTTTTCATCGGTGTTTAAATTCAATATGCCCCATAACAGTGTGGCCACTTGCATTCCAGCGTCATTCACAAAATAATGTACTTTCACATCATGACCGTACTCTCTGAGAATGCGCGCCATTGTGTCTCCTATTATCGGATTCCTTGCACGGCCAACATGAAGCGGCCCTGTGGGATTGGCGCTTGTGTGCTCTAATATTATTTTCTCCTTTTTTTCAAAGTGAAAAATAGAGCCATCAACTACGGATTTAATTGTTATCTCTGCTAATTTCACAGGATTGATGTGAAAATTCAAATATGGACCAACACTCTCTATTTTCTCAAAGTATTCTGAAGTGCCGATTTTCTTAGCAAGTTCAGATGCTATTTCCACAGGACTCTTTTTTAGTTTTCGGGCAAGGGGGAAACATGGAAAAGTGTAATCTCCAAATCCTTCCTTTGCAGGCTCCACCACTCCATCTATTCCAGCATCCTTCATCAGCCTGTTTGCTTCATTCACAAACGCTCTCATCGGAAACATAATCGTTAAATTGTGATTCAGTAAAATAAAGTTTCTGTGTGTGATATAACAAAGCGGGCCCGCCGGGATTTGAACCCGGGTCCGGGGCTGCCCCCAGCACATTCTACGTTGCATTCATTTTATCTTAAAGAAAGGAGCTACCGGAGGCCCCTAGGATATCCAAACTACCCCACGGGCCCAGTTATTTCTTTTTAAATTCTGTGTATCCACATTTACCGCAGGAGTATCTATCCTCATGCTCTGCCATGAACACGCCCGGCCCGCACTTCGGGCAGAACCGCCTTTTACGAACTATTTTGTTGTTTTTTATTTCATAGAGTTCTCTCTTTTCCATAATCTCACGCCTCCTCTTTCTTCTCAATTATTTTGTTGCGAAGCAGCAAGTAATCTGGCTCAACTCTCTTTGCATAATCAACACTCTCGTAAATTTTTGCATATCCATTAGTCTCGTTTGATCCAAAGGGAGTGTGCATGTGATCCAGTATTACCCTGTTCTTATCCGCATTTAAATTTGCAGAGATTAGGCTTCTCACATCCTCTCTTGATGGTGTTTTGCCTTTTGGATGGCTAACCACGAATCTTATCTCAACTCTGTGAAGCAGCGGATTTTCCTTTTTCTCAACTATTTTTAGTTCCATGCTCATACCTCCATCATCTCAATCATTTTAGCAGCATTATTTTTGTGCTCATCAGAGATCTCCAGAGCAACCAACCCTGTATTGGGCATCCCATATATAACCATAGCGCCAACAGGAGCAAATATAATCGCTGGAAGCACCGCGAGGTCCTCCTCTCCATCAACATCTATTCTCGTACTTTCATCATTATCTATTGCATTTCTAATGGCATTCCATAGCCCAGGAGTGATTGTTCCGGGCGGATTTTTTACTTTTATCACCTTATCTCCGAAGGATTCCACATCCTGAAACCTCACAGGATGCCTCTCAGTGCGATGGTCCACAATGGCAACGTTTATGGGTAAGTTTAAGGTGAGCAGCGTGTGAGTTACCACATCGCCCACGGTTATTGTGTAACGTCCTTGAATTCTATTTTTTATTTGCTTCTCATCTAACAACTCCCCGCATACCTTCTTCAGTTCTTTACGAAGGGATGGCGGAAGGTGAAGAGTATTATCTAACTCGTAGGGCAAACTCACCATTATCTGCGTTCATCTCCTTTGCAATACGTGATAATTTGCTGTTCAAAATAAATACATACCCGTGCCACTCAGTTGTGGTTTCACTTCCGCAGTAAGGACATGTGAGTTCAGTAGTTATTCTTTTGCACTTTTTACATGCTCTTAGCTCGTTCATTTCTTACCACCTTTTTTATCGCTTGGCTTTTGTTCTTTCTCTTCAAACCATTCCAGTTTACCCAGTCCGGGCTGACGCATTGTCAAACCTATCTTACTGTGTCTCGGATTTGCATCATTTATGCTCAGAGCTACTATTCTGCTTATCAGCTTATCACCAACCTTTATGGTTTTCTTTGTCTCTTTGCCCACAAGTCTCTTATTTTCAACATCAACATCTATGACATCGTCCATCACTTGACTAATATGAAGCAAGCCGTCAAGAGGTCCTATTCTCATAAATGCTCCAAACTTTAGAACATCAACCACATTGCCAAGCACAACCTCCTGAATTTCAGGATGGTAAGCTAAAGCCTTGAATTTTATCTTCTGATAAACTGCACCATCACCGGGCACTATGATTCCATCTCCCACCCTCTCAAGCTCTGTGAGAAGTACAATCACATATTTTCTTTCAGCAGGGTCTTTGACCATCTCTCTGGGAAATGAGTAAACTGCACCCTCTATTTTCTCCCTTGCCAGTGAATCAACAATTTCATCCAAGTCCTCACCAAGCATTGGCGGAGGAATGCGAATAACTTCTTCCTGTTCTACCATTAAATACATGAAGGGGCGAAAGTTCAATGAGTTTATAAATTTTTCCAGAAATCAGCGAAGTTTGATTATCAGCTCCGTATTTAAAATGTGCAAAACACCCATGGAAAAGGATTAATAATTCTATCCTCATACACCAGCAATGGATATCACTGTTGCAATAATACTTGGAGTTGTGCAGGGCATTACAGAGTGGCTTCCGGTTAGCAGCTCTGGGCATTTGGTAATTCTCCAACATCTTTTTGGTTATGAAAATTCAACCTCTTACGATATAATGGTGCATGCGGGCACACTTTTAGCAGTTATTTTGTATTTTTGGAAAGATTTCATAATGATTGTTAAAAATTTTTTGCTGACTTTTGTTGACATAACCAAGGAGGGAAAGAGGGCTTTTGTGAAAACTGAGGACAGAAGAATCACATGGTACATAGTGATTGCCACATTGCCAATAGTTGTGGTGGGCCTTGCAATACAGGATTATGTGAATGATATATTCAACTCTCTGGTACTGGTGGGCTCTGCATTGATAATTACTGGATTTTGGCTCATATCCACCATGTGGAAAAAGGGAAGAGAGAAGATGAATATTAAAAATTCAATATGGGTGGGCTTGGCTCAGAGCGTTGCCATTCTCCCCGGAATATCGCGTTCTGGCTCAACCATATCCACTGCAATGCTTCTGAATGTTGATAAAAATGAGGCTGCAAGATTTTCATTTCTTCTCTCCATACCGGCAGTTGCTGGAGCGTTCACTCTTGAATTCATAACCATTCCCTTTCATGAACTCACAAGCACCGCGAATCTCATAGGTTTTTTAACTTCGTTCGTTGTGGGCATACTGACCATTCATTTTCTACTGGGAGTTATAAAGCGGGGCAAGTTCCATCTTTTTGCGTTTTATTGCTGGGCTTTGGGAATCGCCGTTGTGCTCTACGCGCTTAAATGAAAATCATCATGGTTAAAATTCAGGTGAGTTTTAAATACACGGATTATTTTTCCGCCTAGTATGGAACTCTGGTTTGATGAGCTTCACACGCCCAACATTAGGCAAGGCTTCAGGATTAAAAGCGAGATTGAACATGTTCACTCTGAGTTTCAGGACATACATTTATTTGAAACATACGATTTTGGAAAACTGCTTGTTATTGATGGTACTGTTCAAACAACTGAGAGAGACGAGTACATATACCATGAGATGATAGTTCACATGCCGATGTGCACCCATCCCAATCCTGAAAAAGTGCTGGTTATAGGTGGTGGGGACGGTGGTGCCGCCCGTGAAGCTCTAAAACACGACCCGAAGGAAGTGCATGTGGTGGAGATTGACAGGGCGGTTGTGGAGATATGCAAGATGCACATGCCTAGCATATCCTGCTCTTACAAAGATGAGAGAGTGCATCTACACATAGAAGATGGAATTAAATTTGTAAAACGGGAAGAAAATTTTGATGTTATAATAATAGATTCCACGGATCCAGTTGGCCCGGCGGCAGGATTGTTTGAAGACTCATTTTACAAAAACTTGAAAAAGGCATTGAGAGAGGGAGGCATAATAGCACAGCAATCAGGCACACCCTTTTACCATTCTGAGGAGTTGTGCGGCGCGGTGAAAAATCTCAAAAAAATATTCAAAAATGTTGCCATATTCTTAGCTTACATACCCACTTACCCCTCAGGAATGTGGTCCTTCGTTATGGCAAGCGATGAACCCATAAAGATGAGAAGAAATCCAAAGTTGAATACAAAGTACTTCAACGAGGAAATGTACCTATCTTCCATGGTCCTTCCAGAGTTTATAAAAGAACAGTGCAAAGATTAAAGTGAATATCATAATGCGAAAATCCAGCGAGAATTGAGTGCTCACATGTATCACAACTTTCTCTTCATCAGCAAGTCCTGATATATCTACAACTTTTCCAACCAAAACATGGATTCCGGGACTTGGGAGGGAAAAAGATGCCCTTGGCACTTTACCATGGTACAGCATCTTTCCGTCAAGGTATATCCAATACTCTCTTATGTGTCCCAGACTGTCTTTAAGGTCAACATTCAATTTTGAATTGATATTTACTCTCATTATGATCATGGGCTTGCGCTGCATATGCCAATCTGCCTCAAACACTCTTTCAAAGTACTTAACCGCCTTTTCATTTTGTATGATAACTGAGAGTTCTCTGTTATATAGCATAGAATAGTTTCCGAAGTTCATGCTTCCCACAAGCACTTTAGAGTTTCCAATCATCAATTTGGCGTGGAGCATTTCTATGTGCTCATTCTTCCCGTAAAAAGTGTGCATTTCATAGCCATTGATGCTGTGCTGGACAAGTATTCTCCTTGCTTTTGGATAAGTTATAGTTAATGGGTAATCTTTCAGATACAACGCTTCCACATCAATCCATCTTTGCGATGAGACAAAATTTTTAAAAGCCATCATTGAATAATCAGGTGCCAAAACAGTGCTGATTTTTGCGGTTATGTTTATGGGACTGAATTCACGGTGTCTGACCTCATATTTTTCTGAATTTTTTAGAGAATAATGAATAAGACCACGGAAGTAGGGATGAATATCCTGAACATGTTTTGTGTCATCTTTGAACACCTTCATTATCTGTTCTGCAAATGATTTGCTTTTAACAATTATTCCATAGCCTCTGTTTCCACAAGGAGAGATTGAGGACTCGTCAAGATTCTCTGTGCTTATAAGAACTGCACTTTTGTCTTTGATAATGAATTTTGAATGCACATACGCATACCGAGCATGAGAACCACTCATGAACAGCACATTTGCACCATGCTCTTGTAGTGCATCAGCTATTGCAAGTTCATTCTTTTTTATTCCGCCCACCGGAGAGCCTTCCAGCAGTATGTTGATGCTCACATTTCTTTCAAGCAGGCTCAAGAGTGATTTGAATATGCGATAACTGGTGAGAGTGTACATTTCAATGTCCAGCTCATTTTTTGTTTGTGATATAAACCTGTATAATTCGTTGATGTCGTCAGGATATGTTAGAATTTCAATGTGCGCAGTCTCGGAGTACTGAGAAAAATCGCTCTGGGCAATTCTGTGGTAATCGCTCCAATCTCTCGCAGTGTTTGTATCTACAAAATTCAAGCGTCTAAGTATGTGGCCCGCATGAACTGAAACTGATGGACCATGCCAGTCCAGTCCGGAGTATTTTGAGTTTCCGTAAATGACCATATCCACGATTTTTGTTCCTCGTATAAGCGCCACCTCATCTCCATGATTGGCCAGAGAAAATGAACCGTTGTATTTTGCATCTGAATAGGTCAATTGCGGTGAGAATCCGAAATAATTTATAAAGGATGTGCGGTTCTCAGCCACATATAGCTTGTCATGAGGTGCCAAATTACCTGCAAGCTTCAGGTATCCTTCAAAATCAGTAATATAGTAGTTGCTGAGATTCACCATAGTGGAGCTTGGATTGTAAATGCACACGTAATCCATGTGTGAGGATGGATAGGAATATGGTGATACTTCGTATATGAGCAAATGCTCCTGTTTCTCCTCGTGCATACCTTTGGTTGATGGAACAGTCAAAATGAATAATAAAAACAGCAAAATCAGTGCTTTATTCTCCATTCTCGCTTCTTCTCTTCCAGCCTTTGCTCGTACCTCGGGCCAAGCTTGTACGCTATTTCTTCAAGCTCCCTCAAATTCTGCTGAAATTTCTTTTTGCTATCTGAATGAATGTACTCCTCAAATTTTCTCTTTTTGCGAACTGTGTCATAAGTGTACCAGCCGCCCACGAACACAAAAATCAGTCCCAATATGAGAAACCACCAGTTCCAAGCCCCGGCCCACGCGGTCAAATACTCAAAAGTCTCATCTTTAGTTATAAAGTTTGAGCGCTGGAATACCCAGTATCCTCCGGTCACGGTCAAATACACTCCAACCCCAAATAAGACTATGCTGATGGGCAGGATGAATGGCCTTATTGATCTCCACGACATGGGACAGGGTATTTACTATGTTCATATATTATTTTCGTTGATGCCTGTTTTATGGGCTATGGTTAGTGAATATAATGTCTCTGCTCTAAGAAACCTCCATAAACTCCTTTTTAGCGAAGGTTAGCACTTCCGCGCCATCATCCCGCACCAACACATCGTCTTCAATTCTCACACCACCAAATTCGGGAATATAAACTCCGGGCTCCACAGTTACCACCATTCCAGACTTGAGAATCATGTCCCGCTGAGAACTCAATCCCACATGGTCATGCACCGCCAAGCCCAAACCATGGCCTGTGGAATGTATCATTCTACCTTTGAACTTTGTGGAGTCTATGAACTCTTTAACCTTTATGTCCACGTCCTTTCCATTAACTCCCGAACGAATCATTGATATGCCTATCCTCTGAGCTTCTAAGACCGTTTCGTACATTTCTCTCTGCTCTTCACTTGCCCTTCCAAACACGAATGTACGGGTCAAATCCGAGTTGTAATGGTGATACCGAGCGCCAAAGTCCATGAGCACGAAGTCGCCCCTCTTAAGCCTGCGATTTCCTGATAAGTAATGCGGCTCTGCAGCGTTCTCTCCAAATGCCATGATTGTTGTGAATGCAAAATCCTCCGCACCGCGCCTGAACATCTCATAACCCAATCTCGCCGCCAGCTCGTATTCTTTGATTCCCTCCTTCATGTAATTAGGCATTATATCCGCCACTTCGCTGGCTATCCTGCCTGCTTCTCTGATCAGAGCTATCTCCTCCTCATCCTTGATCATTCTCCATTCCAATATCTTATCAGATACATCTACAAACTCCGCGTTTCCAATAACTTTTTTGATTTTTTCAAAGTCCTTCAAACTTAGATTTCTGTAATTCAAGCCTATTCTATTTGAATCTTTCAGAGAATTTCGGAGAAGTTCCTCGCCCTCACTCGCAGTCTTGTAAATTAGAACTTCGTTGTTTCCCTTTTTTGCGCTCTCCTCTTCCAAAATTGAAGTTATCACCTTGACACCGTCCTCCGTGACAACTGCAAATGAGCCTTCAAAAATGCCGCCGTACAGCAATCTTGTGAAATAATAGAAATTTAGGTCCTCGTTGCTGCCGTTGTATATTAAGATGGCATCCACATCCGCATCTTCAACCATTTTTTTTAAGTTCATACTGAGAAAATGGAGCGCAGGTATATACGATTTTCTAAAGTGGAAATATTAAATAGTTTGGTCTGATATGAAATATTCGTGAAGGGAATTGCGGACAGAAGGAGAGAGCTGAAAATTATCAGCGATGAAATGAAAAAGAATGAGTTTGTAGTTCTCGTGCTTCAGGGCCCGGAGGGAGTGGGCAAGACCACGCTCTTGAACGAGTTTCTGAAGGAAAATTCAGGAATGCGATGCAATTGCCCTGAGAAAGGAGAGGATTGGAGCACGTTGAAATGTCTTCTGCACAGCGTTGGAAGGGAGGACATACTATCATATTCGTACGGCGAGGTTATGGCAGTTTACGGAGTGCATCGTGAAACTGGCATACTGCTATCCGAGGTATCTAACTCATCATCTCTGGATGGAGACATGTTCGCAGGAATGCTAACTGCGGTGCAGGCTTTCGTGGCAGATTCACTGAGCATGCTTTCAGGAGTGGAGGAGGGTTATTTGAGCTCAATGACTTACGGAGAGTTCAGAATAGTTATTGCCAGAGGCAGGTTCATTGATCTTGTGGCAATTGTGCGGGGCGTGGAGGAGTACGCTTTGAAGGCTGAGATGCTGAGAACCCTCGGAGATTTTGAGGAGAGCTATGAGTCTTTGCTATCCGCATGGGATGGAAATGTGTCAAAAATTCCCCTTGGAGAGGTGCTTGAGAAATTCGTTGGACAGAGAAAGGGGGAAGAGGTGTTCATATCCGCGACAATTGATGGATTTCTATCGTTGATGAACGATTACGTTATAGTCATAGATGATGCTCAAAACATGGACGATAAATCGCTGAGATTTTTGAGAATCCTTATGGGAAGAGCTCGTGAAGAGAACAGGGGAAAATTTTTGCTCTCTGTGAACGTGGATTATCCCATCTCTGAATCTCTCGCATCTTTAATATCTGAATTTGGAACTGCGAGGGTGGATGTTGGAAACATGCATTCTGATGCGATAGTGGAGTTCGTTAGCTACCATTATGGAGACAACACATTCCCGCAGAGTCTCTACGAAACCCTTGAGAGCTGCACAGGTGGAAATCCTCTAAAAATGTTAAATCTTCTCAGGCACAACGAGAAAAAAGGAGAGATAGTAAAAGAGGACGGTTTCTGGATTGCCAAAAATTTTCAGTGTGTCAAAGAGCCTAAAATTCTCCCACCCCTGTCCGGCGAGGAAAGGGATCTGCTCCTCCTCTGCGCGGCCGTGGGCTTTGTCACCGCAGAGCTTGCCTCAGAGATTCTGGATATGAAAGGATATTATGCCATGCGCATTCTCAGAAAGATGGAACATGCGAACATTCTTGAGCGCAGGTCAGGAGTTTATATGTTCTCTCACGATTCGCTTCGCAACGAGATTCTGAGCAATGGGGATGCGGAGGAGATAAGGGATTTGCAAAGATTCTCAGCCGAGTTTTACCTTGAGAAGGGCGATGAAAAGAGGGCAGCGCTCATAATGGAGATGTACGCTCCTGAGAAGGCATCTGAGATTTATCTGCACCTCGCCGAGGAGTGCGAGAGAACTGGAAATTATGGAGATGAGGTGGAGTATCTCCTGAAAGCTGGGAAAATATGGAGAAACGAGGATGTGCTTCTTAAAGCTGGAAAATTACTGATGAAGATGAAGGATTACTCCCGTGCCTCAGAGATATTCAAAGATATATACTCTCCCGATGGTTTGAGGGGATTCGTGCTTGCGAGGGCGCATCTGGGTGAGAAGGTGGATGTGGATGACGAGCTTCTCAGCAAGAGGGTTGAAGCCATAATAAGTTACAGGCAGGGCGATTTCCGGAGAGCATTGAATCTTGCGATAGAGTTGATGCAGAAGGATAAGGATTTTGACATTCTGATTCTGGCTGCCGCCAGCGCCACTTTTCTTCAGGAGAATTCGGACATGTACTTTGAAGAGGCTGAGAGAATTGCAAAGGATGGTTTTGAGAGGTTCACGATACTCAAGTGGAAGATAATGAGAAAGGTTCATGGTGGCGATGCAAAAACCGCTCTCGGAGATATTGAAACTGCCCTTCGCTTGGCCAGTGAATTAGGCTCGTGGAACGAGATGGCCACGATTCTGAATGAGAAGGGCAACGCAATGCTTAGCATGGGCCGAAAGGAGGATGCGTTGAGTGCATTTCTTCAGGGATTGAGATACGCGGAGATGCAGGACGATGTGAATCTCAAATCCATAATTCTGGGCAACATAGCGTTGCTTTACATGGGAATGGGTGAGTATCAGAGAGCGCTCAAGTACCAGCGCAGAGTTCTGAGATTATTTGAACTGGCAAACAACATTCATGGCATTGCCTTCACGCATCTGGATATAGGGCTTTCGGAGATGGGTATGGGAAACTGGAAGGAAGCTGAAGATGATTTAAGATTTGCAGTTGAGCACCTCTCCAAGGTGGGAGACATAATCACTGAGCTGTACGCACGATATATTCTATTGGCGGTGCAATTTGTAAGTGGGGAAAATTGCAAACTCGCAGAAGAGTTGAAGAGAACTTACGAGAGATTCAGAGATTACGATGACATTTACTCGCTTCTTGAAATGGCGAGCATTCAGGTTTTTGTGGACTGCATCTGCGGCACGGAGTCTGGAGCATGGATGGATATGAAAAATAATGAAGATAAATTGCCATTTGAGATAGAGGATATTGAAAAAGCCGTTAATGAGCATATATTAGCGGATGAGATGAGAATAAACGCACTTTACAGAAAACTATCTGAATTTTGTATCCGAAAAACATAATAACTAATTCTCTATGCGTAACCAATGGCAAAGGAGGGCATATACACGGTTCTAAGGAACATAGCAAAGCGAAAAAGATTGATTGATGTTGGCACTCCAGCAATTGCAAATGCTGAACCTGTTCCATTTTCAATTAACAATTTTCACAAAATAACGCGTAATGATGCATCTCTGTGCTTTGTTGATGGTGGAAACAACACTCTGATGCTCTCTCCGGGCAGAAGTGTGCACATGGTCAGGTTGTACTACTCCTTATTTGAAGATAAGAAAATTAAGCAGGGGAGATACACGTACATAGTTGAGGCAGAGTACAATTACGGCAACTCTTCATATCGCCTTATGATTCATGACATTGACGGTGCAGGAATATTACCCTCAGAGATGGATGTTAAGGAATCCCTGATGAAAGATGAGAAGATTCGCGGAACAGGAGCCTACGTTAGAAGAATTGGAGAATGGCTTTTAATTGAAAAAATACAGGATAAATGCGATTTTGTAGTGAGAGACGGATCCTTGCAAACGGGAGAGGCAGGAGAGTACGAGTATCAGGATAGAGTGTTTTCAAAATCCCACGGTATAATTGGGCTATCAAAAACCAGCACACTTATCACGAGCACAGGATTGTCTCTTGTGGCAGCTGTTCAGCATCTTGCGAATGCGAACAATGTGAAAGCACCTTGGTATTACAATCCCATCGCGCGGAACATGCACACGATAAAAGGGGATATGTACATAGTAAAATTGCATCCCTTTGCTGAATATGCATTCAGAGCGGAAATTTACCCTCCGCAGAGAGCTAAGGAGATATTGGGTGCACTTGTACAGCATTCAAATGATCCCATATTTTTAGGATACCCCTATGGCTTGTTAGATGCGGACATAAATGCAAGAATAAGCGATGAGGAAATCAAGCTTTATCGTAATATGATTTACGAAGGAGTGGATGATTTCTCAAGACTTGAAATTAACGCCCTTAACGCACATGATATCATAAGCGAGGTGAAATAAAATGAATAACGTGGGACATATAATTGGTGGAGATTATGGAGAGATATGGATCCGAAGAAAGAGCGATGAAGAGATAGAGCTTGGAGAGCTTTTAATTGCTGATGGAATAATACTTCAGGTATTTGACCTTGGATACGAGAGTCTGATGGAGCATCGGGACCTTGCAAGAATGAGCGGCATGGCTCTGGAAGGCTACGGAGACATAGACCTGAAAGAGAGAGAGCTTAGAAATTATCAGATACTCAGGGCCAAACCCATATTTGACACCAATAGAAAAGGCATTCCAAAATTACTGCCACGCTTTTTCACAGTTCTAAGAAGAGTTAAAGATGAGGACCTTGAGTTCATAGAGCAAGGGAGCGGTGGCAATTTGTATATTGGAAAAGTCAGAAGCGGCTCAAATGTTCTGGATATTCCTCTGCGCCTTGATGAAGTTGATGTTCTATCACATCACATTCTCATCGCAGCAACCACTGGGCGGGGAAAGAGCAATCTAATGAAGGTTATGCTTTGGCATTTAATAGAGAGCGAGTCTTCAGGCATACTCGTGCTTGATGCTCATGATGAGTATTATAGATACAGCAAAGATGGTGAGATTTACGGGCTTTCTCAGCATTATGGAGCAAGAGAGAAAGTTCATTATTATACGCCCAATCCTCAAAATGAAGGAATAACACTTGCAATCAACATAAGGGAGGTGAAGCCGTATCATCTGAAAGAAATAACTGAGTTCTCTTCTGCACAGGAAGATGCCATGTATCTCGCCTATTCTAAGTGGGGCAGGGACTGGATAGAGGTTTTGCTCACTGGAAAGAAGGATGGAAAGAAAGTGAGTTTGGAAAATGTGCACGATAGCACTATTGCGGCACTGAAGAGAAAGATCCAAGTGGCTCTGGAGCTCTCTGTGGTAGATGGTGAGCTCAACCAGAATGGAAGTATATTTACGGTGGGTGTTGCAGGAGAGAGAACCATATCGGATATTGTTGAGCAACTTGACTCTGGAGAAATTGTGATTTTGGATACCAGCACAATATCTAAAAATGTGGAGATTTTGATAGCGAGTATGATAATGACACGTATATTTGATCGCCATAAAAAGTGCAAGGAAGGAAGGGAGATAAACTGCAATTTCAACGAATTGCCCGTTGTCTCGGTGGTTTTGGAGGAGGCACCAAGAGTGCTGGGCGGAGAAAACGGAAACATATTCAAAACAATTGCAAGGGAAGGTAGAAAGTTCAAAGTAGGGTTGATTGCCATAACTCAGCTTCCATCCATGATTCCCAGAGAGATTATGGCAAATCTGAATACCAAAATAATACTTGGAAATGAGATGAGAAGCGAGAGAGATGCGATCATATCCTCGGCACCACAAGACTTGAGCAAAGACAGCAAAATGATTGCCTCTTTGGAAAAAGGGGAAGCTATAGTAAGCAGCATATTCACAAAGTTTGCAGTGCCAGTAAAAATTGAGCTTTTTGAAGACATCGTACCTAACAGAAAGCAGAAAAATGGAGTGCAAACAACAATAAGATTTTGAAAGAAATGGGGCCGACCGGATTTGAACCGGCGACCTCCCGGTTTCTGTAGCCCTTAGGGGGTAAAGCACCTTTTCCAAAGGGCTCTATCAGCCGGGTGCTCCAACCATGCTAAGCTACGGCCCCAACAATGTTCTGTATATTGATTGGATATTTAAATTTTATTGATATACATCGCTTAGTTTTCTCCTCATTCTTGTGGATTTCAATGTTAAATTATTTTGAGATTCTGCATCAAAAAAATCCAAACTCGAAGGGTAGCGGGCCAGGAGGGAGTTGAAAAAATCACAGCATTTTTAGAAGGGATTGGTTTCCCCACTGCCGAGGCACGCAAGAAAGCCAGGGAGATATGGGATTTGTGGTTCAACACGGGGCACTGGTGGGAACCTTCTGCTGAGGAGTTATTGGAGTTTTTGGAGGGAGATCTATGAGCGATGAGGCACGAATCATGGAAATTTTACATGCACAACCGGATGAGGGATATTACAGACGCAGAGGCAGTTGGGGGAGTAACGGAAGCGAGGCAAAGCCGGTGATGCAGCAGGTGGAGATATATCTGAGAGGAGATGAGATCATTGAGGAAGATGGCACATACATTAAAATTGAAACAGCGGTAGCAACTGTGTACATTGCGAGAGATATGATAGAGAAGCTCAGAGATAGAATAGGAGATATTAGTGAATTAGAAGGAAGTATTTGGGATTAATTAGTTAGTTATTAATTAATTAGAAGAAGAGAAGAAGGAGAAGATATATATGGGAAGACCTCCAGGACGTCCAAAGGTAAAAAATGGGGAAAGAGTCTCAGTATATTTGAGTATAGATGCAATCAAAGTTATGGATGATGTGCGTGGGTCCCTGAGCAGATCAGAATTTCTTGATATGCTGATTTCTAACATGACGGGAGAAGAGCTTTTCAGGTATATGGAGAGAGTTAAAGAACTTGAGAGGGAGAATAAAGAGCTAAGGGGATTGAATGAACGACTTAAGCGTGAGAATGAGCACCTACAGAAGAAGATACAGAAGCTTGAGGAGGAGATAGAGAATTTGAAAACGAGGAGAGGGCAGACTACGCTTATCAGGTATGAGAAGAAGAATGAGGAGATTATGGCACTTGTAGAGATGATAAGCGCACATATAGAGGAAGGGAAGACATGGAGAGAGGTGGCGATAGATGCGGGTATACTCATTC
>CAYRMJ010000021.1:0-5359 GCA_964425415.1 uncultured Thermoplasmata archaeon
CCCAGATTCCACCGATGTGTATCTCCCCCACCAATTTTCACGGCTAACTTATCCAGATATCCCCAGAGCGTCTTTCTGGTGGCGGCTATGCGCACATTTTGGTTTATTTTTCTCACCTTCTCAACCACTCTGCGAGTCGCTGTGGCAACACCGGTCATGCGCCCAAGCACATTGATCACTGTTCTCTCAGCTTTCAGTATAGCATGTGCATCTCCACGAAGAACGAGAACCACCTCACCCGCCTCAAAACTTGCTCCATCCTCAAGCCCCTCAACCTCTATGCTCAATCTCTTCAAGTTCATCTCCACATAATCTCTGCCCGCCAATATGCCCCCTTCTCTGGCAACTATTTTGCCCTCAGCACGTATATTTTGGGGAATCAGAATCTCAGTGGTTATGTCTCCGAACATCGTGTCCTCCTTGTAGAGTTTCCAGAACATCACGATACCTCCAGCATGCGCTCTATGGCTTTCTTCGCCCTTTTTGCGATTTCCTCATCCACGGAAACAACGTACTTTTTCTCTTTCAAACTTCGGTATATGCTTTCAAGGGTTATCTGCTTCATTCCTAGGCACGTGGCATGCTCCCATCCGGGCACAAATTCCCTATCTGGAAACTCAAGCTGCAACCTCGCCACCATGTCTCGCTCAGTGACCACTATGAACCTTCGCTCATTGCTCTCCCTCACATATTTGACCATTCCACCTGTGCTGGCCACCACATCTCCAATGTCCCTTATCTCCTTCGGGCACTCAGGATGCACCATCACCACTCCATCACGGGGAATTGAATCCACGTCAAATGAGGTGTGTACATAGCAATGTCCCTCAGGTGGCAGGGGAATGATTTTTTTATCCGTATGTTCCTGCACGTATGAGGCAAGATTGGAATCCGGACCGAATAAAATTGTATCGTGAGGCAGGCTGTTCACCACCTTAATTGCATTCGCAGATGTGCAGGTGATGTCCGCCTCCGCCTTTGCCTCGGCGGTGGAATTCACATAAAGCACCACTGCCGCATCCGGATACTTCTCTCTGTACTCTCTTACCCGCTCACCACTCAAATAAGAGGCCATCTCGCATGTTGCCGCGCGGCTGGGGATAAGAACAGTCTTATCGGGATTGAGAATCGCAGCTGTCTCGGCCATGAAATCCACACCTGCAAACAGGATGTAATGGGCATCAATGTTCGCTGCCTTTCTTGCAAGTTGCAGGGAATCGCCCAGATAATCTGCAATCTCCTGAACCTCCTTGCGCTGATAGTTGTGTGCCAGAATAACGGCGTTCATCTCTTCTTTTAGTTTTTTTATTTCTCTAACCAAGCTCTCCATTTGCATCACACTCCTATTTTAACAGGTGAGTCCATAGCATTCAGTATGGCTAAAGGAGAAATTGCAGCCAGATAGCTGGTCTTAGGATTAAGTTCAGATGGCTTGTTTCTAACTTCAATTTTTGCTTCTCCAAACGTGCCTTTGATGTGGATTATATGCGTGTTCTCTTTTATTTCGGGATCTGCATAAACTTCAACCTCCACATCCACTCCTGTTGCTATGGTTAGAAGAACAGTGACATTGGTGCTTTTGGGAAATCTCTTTATTGCTTCTGCCGCAGTGCCGTGAAACACCAAAGTTCTCTCTTTGCAATTCACACCTAAAGTTTTGCAGTTCTTTATACTCGTTATTTTTGCATACTCTATTCCCGCAATTTTGGCACTGGCTATTAAATCCAGTCCGCCAATGGCACCAGATGGTATGTAAATCCTAACGTTCTTCTCTTTGCATTTGTCCAACAGTGCTTTTCTAAAATCTGAATCAACCAATCCACCTACGCTCATTATTAGGAGGTCTCTGCCCCTCTCAACAATTTTCATAGCGTACTGTCTCACCGCATCAGGAGAGGCGGCCTCAATAACAAAGTCGGATTTTTCAATGAGCTCATCAAGAGAGTTGCATACGCAACCAGAAAACTCAGAGCATTTTTCAGAGAGCACATCGTATAGAGCCACCACATCGCTGCGGTGTTCGGCAATTTCACGAGCGATGGCTCCACAGCCGATTATTCCGATTTTCATGTAATCACCTTCTAATGGTGCTTAACCGCCATGCTCAATTACAACATTAACTTTGCGAAATTTCAAAAGAATTATTTATTTTCAAATTTAGAGCCAACATTGATCATCAAAATCTATAAATAGCAAAATTTCATTTATTATCTTGATAAGAATGATGAGGAATAAAAAGGCAATAGTATGGAGCGTGGCCATTATAGCCACGTTAGTGATGTTGTCAGGAACGGTAAATGCCCAAACATTGACCTTTTCAATGAGCGCAACATCAGGAGA
The DNA here is from genome assembly GCA_964425415.1 of uncultured Thermoplasmata archaeon. Taxonomy (GTDB): domain Archaea; phylum Thermoplasmatota; class Thermoplasmata; order Thermoplasmatales; family Aciduliprofundaceae; genus JAADDK01. The sequence continues at coordinate 2,341 of CAYRMJ010000021.1, forward strand.
TGTGATTACTGGAAGTGTGGATATCATAAAAATTGGCGCATATACTCAAAGTAATTACCAATATTTCTATGTTGATTTCAGAGATACGGGTATAGCTCAGCCCACCCCTTCGCAGAAATCAACCATATTGGAAGTTATAGTAGATGCCATGGAGCACGGAGACGAAATCACAGAGTACTTGGAAATCACCCTTACATGGTATAATAACAACGGAAATATCAGCCATACATACTTGTATTCCATAAAATCCCAAAGTGGCAGCATGTTATCTGATAGAGACGTTACAATTTCTGGATCAAGAGTTACTGTAAGAGTTCCAACTCTTCCGCTAAAAGATGTGGATGTTACAAAGGTAGAATTCGCAAGCACCTTAACGTCTCCTTACACTGGTGACACAGTAACCTATGAAATAAGTTCAGGAGGCGGCGGTGGAAACAGTGGCAATTCCGGAGACAACGAAAACAATAATCCGGGAGAGAGCATCACCATATACGACTACTTATTCAGAGGAGGGATTGTATTTTGCCTTCTGCTACCTCTGATAATTGATATTCTCTTAGCGGTGTGGGCATACAAAGATGCACAAAAGAGAAATATGGACAACCCAATTATATGGCTTTTGATAGTGTTCTTCTTAGGTCTGATTGGCCTAATAATCTACCTTGTTGTTCGCCCAAAAGAGCCTGTGCAACAGAACCAGTACTATGCACCGCCTCCCCCACCACAATAAAAACAAATTTTTATTTTTTATTATAACCCATTTTGTAAGCAACATAATCAAGATATTGTGGATAGAACCGCTCCTGAACGATCATTTCATAATGAACATTTTTAACACCTTTCATACAAACCAATCGCTCCATGGTCTCATCTATTTCCCTCACAAATCTTGCGTAAAAAACTCCATAAACCATCAGGGGGTCCTTGAAAGTTGATGTACGCCAAAGATTAGGTATCTTTTTAATCTTATTTTCAACAGAGAGCGAATCAACCTTCATAAATAGTGAGAACCAAAAAATATCCTTCGTGAAGGGACGATTTATTACCGGATACGCCTTTACCACATCATCCTCCCTAAGGCGATCCCAACGCTTTGATATGGTCTTTGCAGACAATCCCACTATTTTTGATAGTTTGGCGAAAGGAATGCGCGCATCATCCCGCATTGCTAATAGAATTCTCCAATCAACTTTTTCAAAATTATAATTGCCATTTCCACCATGCTTGTAAACTTCCACCGAATAAGAGTGAGTAAGCTCCTTGAAAAGAAGCACTTTTTCCTCCAATTCCATATCGTCAGCATACCAGAACTCTCCGTAATAACGACCACCCAAACAACCAACAAAGTGCATCAATCCTTTTATTTTATTCACGCTTTCAAATATGACGTCTCTCTTCCTTCTTGCCCTTAAAGATATGACCGCACTGTTCAATATTTTATCTGAATTTAAAAGCACGGTAAATCCAAGCAACTCTCCTCTGCTCATCATGCCCCTGATTCTCTTGTTAACTGCAGAGCCCGATATACCCAATTCTTTGGCTATGGCATGAACGGGCATTCTCCCATCTTCCCACAGAAGACGAAGTATTTTCACATCCAGCTCATCCATGCATTCCCAAATGCGTAGTCCTATTTAGTTTTTCCTTTTTTAAAACTTAAAGTTGTAAAAATTCCAAATTTAAGGCAAATATTGGCATTTTATTTACCTATTAAAAACAACACCTTATATAGTTGGTGTAAATAACAGAAATCAGAAAGCATCAAGGAGGTGATGTAAAATGATAGAGATGATCCTACTCATAGCAAAAAGCAAAGCCGAGGATTACAGAAGGAGAAGATAAATTCAAGATTACGCCACCATCACATCTTTTCCTTTTTGTAGAACTCGCAATACTCTTTTACCGGGCAAATGTTGCATTTTGGCGCCACAGGTCTGCATATTGTCCTGCCAAACATAACTAGGAGTGTATTTATTTCAATCCAGTACTTCTCCGGCAGAATTTTCATCAGAGCTTTTTCAGTTTCTTCAGGAGTTTTGGTTTGCACCCATCCAAGGCGATTTGCAATTCTATGAACATGCGTGTCTACCGCTATGACTTTTTTATCGTATCCTCTGCTTAAAACAATGTTTGCAGTTTTTCTACCCACTCCCGGCAATTTTAGAAGAAGCTCAATGGAATCTGGAACCTTTCCCCCGTACTCTTCATCAATTATGCGAGCTACCTCCTTAATTTTCTTAGCTTTCTGACGATAGAATCCCGCTGGGTAAATTAAAGAGGCGATTTCCTCTTCATCTGCATTTTTCAAGTCCTTAGGGCGAGGGTACTTTGCAAATAGACGATTTGCCACGGTGTATGTCACTTCATCTTTCGTTCTCTGAGATATTATAGTGGCTATGAGTATGTGAAAAGGATTCTTTGATTTATACGGATGCTCTGGAACTTCTTTTTTTAGAATCTCCACAACTTTAACAATATCCTCACGCATATGCAACACCTCACACTCTGAATTTTAAAGAGATTGCTATTCCTGCCACGCTTACAATTGCACCAACAATAAGTGTGATTTCAAGGTTCCACATCATATTAGTTATCTTTTTGTACTCTTTCACGGGCATAATGACTATCGCCACACGATTGTTCTTCTCACCCAAATTTTTTATGTAAAGCACATAAGTGCCACCTGTCTTAACATCAAAATCAAAACTTGGATTGTCCTTCACATTTCCCTTCTTAAGAACTTTTCCATCATCGTTTTGAAGCTCGTAGTAAATGTTGGAATCGTCAGCAGAGAAATGGAATATGTAAGAGGTATTTGAAGACAGTTTCAAAGTGCTGTTTTTACACTGTTCGTTATTTAGGGTGTATGCAACAGTGCTCTTATCTGCTTCTCTCAAAGCGTAGTAAAACCCAAATATGGAAACGAATATGAGGAGTGCACCCACAATGAACACCAGAACACCCAATTTCATAACTATCCAATATCACGCAAATTATTTCAAATTTCCCCATCACTCAA
>CAYRMJ010000021.1:5459-6610 GCA_964425415.1 uncultured Thermoplasmata archaeon
TTCAGAAATTATTAAATGCCGGGGAGCAATGAGGGAAAAGGAGGTATATGTATGACGTACAAAATAGCTGTGCTTCCGGGAGATGGTGTTGGAAAGGAAGTTATTGAGGCGGCGATGATAGTGCTTGATGAAATAGCTCTGGATGCAGAGTATCTATACGGAGACATAGGCTGGGAGTTCTGGCGCAGGGAGGGAAATCCGCTCCCCGACAGAACCGTGGAGCTTTTAAAGCAGACTGACTGCGCATTGTTTGGAGCGATAACCTCAAAACCCAAAGAAGAGGCGCAAAAGGAACTGGCACCTGAGTTGCAGGGCAAGGGATTGCAGTACTACAGCCCCATTGTGAAACTGAGGCAGATGTTTGATCTCTATGCGAATGTGAGGCCTGCAAAGGCGTACAAGGGCAATCCTCTCAACTACAGAGAGGGCATAAATATCACGGTGTTCAGAGAAAACACCGAGGGGCTTTACAGCGGCGTGGAGTACTATCCCGTGCCTGAAGAGATTGAAAATGCATTCAAGACGCATCCCCGCTACCAGAAGTTCATCGGCGTGGATAAGGCAATATCCCTTCGCATAATCTCAAGAAAGGGAGCGGAGAGAATAATAAGAGCGGCATTTGAGTTTGCAAAGGAGAACAACCTGAAAAATGTCACCGTGGCTGAGAAGCCGAACGTGCTGCGTGAGACCAGCGGGCTGTTTGTGAGAGTGGCAAGGGAAATACATAAAGAGTATCCTGAAATTGAAATGTGGGAAACTAACATAGACGCACAGGCCATGTGGCTCATAAAGAACCCGGAGAAGTACGATGTAATCGTGACCTCAAATCTATTCGGAGATGTTCTCTCTGATCTGGCATCTCAGCTCGTAGGAGGCTTAGGATTCGCTGCATCCGGCAACATCGGTGATAACTACGCGGTGTTTGAGCCTGTGCACGGCTCAGCGCCTAAATATGCGGGTCTTTACAAGGTGAATCCCATTGCGACAATCAGAGCAGTGCGCATGATGCTGGATTACCTCGGAGAGAAAGAAAAAGCCGCCCGCTTGGAGAGAGCAATTGAAATAGTGGTTGAAGAGGGAAAGGTGAGAACATACGACATGGGTGGAAACGCAAGCACTCTGGACGTTGCAAAGGAGATTGCGAAGAAATA
>CAYRMJ010000021.1:6710-20512 GCA_964425415.1 uncultured Thermoplasmata archaeon
AGCTCTCCCGGGCCAAAGACCACAGTGGGCGTGCCCTTCTCCACTAAATTCTGAGCGTCGCTCCAGCTCCTGAATCCCCCGAGTTCTGCATACTTCATAAACTCTTTCACTCTCCTGTTCCTATGCGATATCTCAAATGGGGGCGAAAGATCGTAAATCATGTGATTCACATTGTACTTCCTGCTCAGGCGGTTCACCTCGTCAATTATCTCCACCGCCGTTTGACCGGGCAAATAGACGAAGTCCACCAGTGCCTTGGCGCTTTCTGGCACCGCTAAAAGATAATCACCACCGTCAAACATCTCAACATTTATGGCGGGAGAGCCAAGAAGAGTGTGCTCCGCCTTCAAAAACTTCATTCTCCGAAGAGACGAGAGAAAATTAACTCCGTGCCATATTGCATTTTTATCCTCCTCCGCGCATGAGCCGTGCATGGCCTCACCCCAGAACTCAAACTCAAGCTCAAGGCTTCCTGCTTCAGCAGTGCAAACCCGCAGGGATGTGGGCTCCATTGTTATGGCGAAATCATGCGCGTACTTCTCAGCGTATTTCTTTGAGCCTTTTCCCTCCTCTTCCTCGTCCACAAAGAACACGTAAGAAACGGGAAGCTTATCTCTGAACTCCTCAATGAGCTTGAGCATTATTAAAACGCCTGCCTTGTCATCCATAACGCCTCGGCCCCATAGAATCGTGCCTTCCACCTCCGGCGGGAAGTAATCGCCCACGGTATCAACATGCGCATTCACCATGAATTTTGCCTCAGGATTCACTATTATGTTGTACCTCTCCTCATCCACGGGCATACGCTCGTATTCCATGCCCATCGCATCAAGTTTCTCCTCAATAAACCCAAGAATTTTAGATTCATATCCCGTCTCACTTCTGATTTTTGCAAGCTCAACCAACTCTTCTATTTTGAACATAGCTTACTTTCATGTATCATAGTGCTTAAATTTTCTGTGCAATGATTATAAGACGAATCACTAAAAGATTTACGTGCTCCACAAAGTATGGTTCAACGAAAATTTTAAACTGTTTATTCTCATAATGATGCGGGGTGTTATTGATGAAAGGAATAAAAAAAGCGATGGTTTACGGATACGCAATTTTAGTGATTCTAAGTGCACTCTTTGTGGTAATGGGACAAGGCCCAATCAGTACAAATAGAACACACGCGAGCGATTTTGCTAAAAGTACTAGCGATTATCTTTTTGTGGTTCCGGTGGAGGACCATGGGTACGCACCGATGATAAAGCATCTCATTGATGGCGCCAAGACAAGCGTTTACGTGGCTATGGAGGAGTTGAAAAATGATAGCAGCGTCAAGAGTCTACTGAACTCTCTTATAAATGCAGAAAATCGCGGTGTTGATGTTAAGGTGATATACCAAGATAGTATGTCTGACTCAAACGCGGTGAATTATCTATCCAGCAACGGTGTATCGGTAAAATCTGGTGGAAATTCAAAGTTCATCCATGATAAATTGATTGTGATTGATGGACAAGTGGTCTATGTTGGTTCTCATAACTGGAGCCCAAGCGCTCTGGAGAAAAACAACGAGTATGGAGCAATAATTTACAATAAGAGCATTGCAGGATTCTATGATCAATATTTTCTATCTCTTTGGAGCAATGCAGACAGCACACCATCTCTCACTAACATGGCAATTAATAATGCGGGAATGTGGATAAACACCACATACGATGGGTACACATACAATGCCCTTAACAGCCTCATTAATTCTGCCACCAAGCGTCTTTATGTGGCCATGTACACAATGGCATATTACTCATCACCCAACACGGATGAAGAGAGAGTAAACACTCTTGTTAATGATATAGTGGCAAAGAAGAGCATTGCAAAGGTTGTTCTTGAGACCCATAATGAGAATGCTTGGAATTATCTACACTCCAATGGAGTGAATGTGAAAAATGATTCATCCTCCGTGATCACCCATCTAAAGCTCGTGATAGCTGATGATAGTGTTTACATAGGAGATGCCAACTGGGATACGGAGTATTTCAACAATGACACTCATACGGTAGGTGTGATAGTGCATAACAAAACTATTGCAGATTATTTTGCATCGTTCTTCAATGTTATTTATAAATATGGAAATGTGCCCTATTACATACCATCGCCCTTCGTGGATACATGGACAGCCTCAGCGCCAGCAGGGGGATACGCAACTATAAATGTTTATATTGCCAATGGAGGATATAAGAATGGCACATATTTCTATCTCAAACCCATTGGACCGCTTTGGTCTGACATCGGAAAATATCCAAGCTGGTATAGAAATTCTGTATATGATTGGAGAAGTGAAAAGCTATATGTGGAAGTTCCATCCTCCGCAAGTTCTGGGATGTACACAGTAGGTTTGAGATTCTATTCAAAGGACCATGTGATTAACTACACAATGTACTTCAAAATAACCGTCTCAGGTTCAGGTGGCTCTGTGCCCATTGCAAATCATCTCCTAATAACAGAGGTTTATTACGATGATGCTTCCTCCTACTCAAAGTACAGGTTCGTGGAGCTTTACAATCCTACATCTAAAGATATCAATCTGGATGGATATAAACTGGTGAATGTAAGCTCTGGACATACTTACACAATTCATGGCCTCAAAATCCATGCTCATTCACATGTCACCATTGCCTCTACAGCATACTACTTTGCAGAGAGATTCGGCAAGTATCCTGACATCGGTGATGGTTCTCAGCATAACCTTGAGATAAGCGCACATAGGGGTGGCATAGCGCTCAGAGCTCCAGACAATACCACAGTTATAGATGCAGTTTACTGGGGCGGGTACAATGGATGGAATGTGAATAGCGGAAAGTATGATAGCATAGTTCGCGTGCCTTACGATTGGGACAACGATTCTGCGCAGCAGTGGGTTGGGTCCCAGAGACCGTATCCATGGGTTCAGTCACTTAGTGACAAGGTGGTTCTGATTGACAGAGGACACAAAAGCTATTTCAGTTCAAGAATTGGGGACTTTGTTGTGAAGCTCCGGGAAATTGGGTTAAATCCAGAAAACTTCACCGCAACCAGCGGACAACATAGCAACATCTCTGCTGATTTACTGAACACATCAACGCGTCCTCTGGCAAAGCTCATTGTAATCACAGACCCTGCTCGTAAGCTCAGCTCTCAGGAGATTGAGAACATATCCAACTTCGTGAACAATTTCAACGGCTCTGTTCTTTTGAGCAGCGAGTCAGATTACGGAAACTACAGCCATCCTCAAAATTTAAATGCCATTCTTGAAGCTTTAAGTTCAACAATTAGATTCAACGATGATGAGGTCTTAGATAGCACAAACAACAGCGGGGCAAGTTATAAACCAATAATTCATCATTTTAATGACACCACGGGAGAAGTGGCCCATGGCGTTTCTGAAGTGGAGTTTAAATCATCGTGCTCTCTTGTGGACGCATCAGGAGGTAGGCTAAAAGAAGGTGGTGGAGTGATACTTTTCGCCACAGGTGATAATGACACATACAACAAAGATGCGGATGGGAGCGGAGATGCATACATATACACAAAGGGAAGTTACATTCCTGTGGCCGCAGGAGAGATAATGAATAAACACAGAATTGCTGCGCTGGGCGCCACAATATTTCAGGATGGAGCAGATGGCATACAGTCCACATACGACAATGCGCTTTTCACCACAAACTTAGTAAAATGGCTGATGGGCATAAAGAGCGTCTCGCTGGGCAATCCTGAGCTATCCTTCGCGAACAACAAGCACGAAAATGCCAGTATGATAATATCCGTAAGCACAGCCAACGCGGAGTCTGTGACGATAAACTATACAACCGATGGAACTCATTACTTTGAGAGTGCTATGTACGATGATGGTACCCATGGTGATGCAATTTCTGGTGATGGCACCTATTCTTTCATTCTGCCAAACTACACCTCCGGAACTCATGTAAGAGTAAAAATAATGGCTGAAGGCACGGACAGCACCGCGGATACAAGTTTGGATTACTATGCCATGCCGCAGATTTCATGGGTCAGAAACAACACTGCAGAGGTTGTTGTTGAAGGAAAAATCACTGTGAAACCGGGTAGTTTCAGCAAAGCCATATACATACAGGACGAATCAGCAGGCGTGGAGATATACGGATTGGATTTATCCTCTTTGAATTTGAACTATGGAGACTATGTGAAGGTGGTGGGTGAAGCAACCACCTATCATGGAGATGTGGAAATAAAGATAAGCTCTGCAATGCAGGTAAAGAAAACTGTATCTGGAAATCCAGTTGAGCCCATGGACATATCCATTGCTCTTGCAAACAGCACCAACTACGGAAAACTTGTGAGAGTGAGCGGCATTGTGAAGAATATAAACAGCACAGGACACTACTTCTACCTTGATGATGGGTCAGGACATGCCGTCAGAATATATCTAAAAAACAGGAGCATTGACATTTCTTCCCTGCACATCGGAGATTCAATAACCGTGGTGGGTGTGCAGGCACAGTACGGAAGCACCTACGAAATTGTTCCAAGAGAACAATCAGACATAAACTCATCGGTTCCAGAGCTTTCGTGGTACATTGCAATACTACTGGCTTTGTTCATTGTGGCAGCAAAGTTTAAAAAATAATCTTTTTTTATTTATATATAACACCTCTGAAAGGATCCACAATTACCATGCCCTTTGCCTCTGCAATTTTCCCCGTGCCCGCAAGAATCACAGACCCACGATTTACATACTCTCTCAAAGTTTGGGGGTCGTATATCTTTGACTCTATTACAAGAGCTTTTGTGGTGGGACATTCATCGCGCACACATCTCTCAACCACAACTACATCGCAACGCTCCGGGTACCTGCAAATTTCACCTTGCACTATTTTATCTCCAAATCCAGTACCTCTGGCAACTATATCTCCTAAAATCTGAGCCCATACGAAGTTAGTGGTGCCTTCCACTCCTGATGGCTCGCCTCCAGTGATGACAAGAACATCGCCCTTTTTAACAATTCCTGAGTTTTCTGCAACTTTCATTGCCTCATACACAGCACGATCAGTGTTGTTTATTGTGCCTATTTCAAATGCACTTACACCCCAGTACAAGCTCAGCTTTCTGAGGATTCTCGGGTTAGGAGATGCAGCAATTATGGGCATTGGAACCCTGTGTCTGGAAACGAGCCTTGCGGTTTTTCCTGTTTTAGTCAAAACTAAAATTGCGTTTGCTTTGATTTCACGAGCCAACAGCACCGCAGAATTGCTCACACTCTCGGATATTGTTCCCTTCAACTCTATTTCCCTTCTTCTGGTGGCAAGTATCTCATCAGCTCGCTCTGCAACCCTCGCAAGGATTCTAACAGCATCCACAGGGTACTTTCCTATCGCAGTTTCTCCTGAGAGCATTAGCGCATCACCACCATCCAGTATTGCATTCGCTATGTCAGAAACCTCAGCTCTGGTGGGATGCGGGCTGTGTATCATACTTTCAAGAATTTGCGTTGCAATTATGCTCGGCTTTCCGTGAAATCTGGTCTTGCGAAGCAGGTGCTTCTGCACCCCGGGCAGGTTCTCTAGAGGAATCTCAGTTCCCAAATCACCACGAGCAACCATTATACCATCACTCACTTCCAGTATATCATCTATGTTGTCCACGCCAACCTGACTCTCTATCTTCGCGATTATATCAGCTTCCAAGCTCAATTCATTCATTTTCTCCCTCAGAGTGATTACATCTCTCGGCGTGCGAACGAAAGATGCTGCAATAAAATCCACATCGCTTATGGCTTTCATGAATTCAACATCTCGCTCCTGAATGTACTGCAGAGGAAAGTTCACCCCTGGCACATTCACACCCATGTGTTCCCTCACAGGCCCCCCTCGGAGAACCTCTGCAAATCCATTTTCCAGCATTTTCAGTTCCAAATCTCCATCGTGAATCAGAACTCTGGTATCCGGGTTTAAAAATTCGTATATGTTGTGATTTAGCTCCAAATCACCCTTATCTGAAATCTTTATTTTATCTCCCGCTTTCAAAAATCTTATTTTTGCTCTCTTAACTCTCAGCTCTGGACCTTTTATGTCAAGCATTATCGCCGTGTTCTTTCCAAGCTCTTTGCTAACTTTTCTAAATCTCTTAGCAAGCGCTTGATGGTAACTAACCGTGCCATGAGCTATGTTCAATCTCGCCACATCCGCACCGCTCTCAATGAGCTTTGCCATAATATTCTCCGATTCCACCGAAGGCCCGAGGGTCACTATTATCTTCGTTTTTCTCATAGGTTTCTCGTATTCTTCATTTGATATAAATGCTATTCTTGCTCCACATCCAATAACACTTATGCTTTTATATTCTGTATGGCATGCCCATTACCCCGATGATGTGTTCAGCCTTAGCTGATGATGATGAAAGACGGGCGGGCTGAGGGGGGCATTATCCATTCTTATTTCTGATAATCTCATAAGATTATCACAGCACAGGGAATTTAAATGATAAGCGAGAATGAGTAATTATGATAAGCACTAAAACTTACAGCTTTGATGTTTCATTTGAGAAATACAATAGAGAGGAGATTATAACTTTGGCGCGGGCATTTTTAGCATGCGGAGAGGAGGAAAAAGTGGTGTTTGCAAGGGCAATGTTGAGCTTGATGACTTAGGATTCAACCACTATATCATAGTTTATTTCGCAGCCACTCCTTCTTAGCATTGCACTGATCGGACAGTAGCGATTCTGTGAGAGTTCTACAGCTTTCTTTGCCTTCTCGTAATCCACACCCACAAAGCTATACTTCAAATGCACTCTCGTGTACACTTTTGGATGCTCCTTTGCGCGCTCACCCTCTATCTCAATTGTGAATCTTTTTGGAGGTTGCTTCATTTTCATAAGTATGGCTACCACATCCATTCCCGTGCATCCTCCAAGGGATAGGAGAAATGCCTGCATGGGCGCCACGGATTTTTGAACGTTCAAGTATCCTGACTCAAGAACTATTGAGTGCGTATCCGTCTCTCCAATGAACCTCATTCCTTCTATGTGCCTCATAACCACTCGTGCCATGAATGTGGGTATTTGACACAGAATAAAAAAGTTTCTACCTAAATCTGTATAATTTTGGCCAGAATCAGCAAAAGGACTATGAATCCCACCACCATCAGCACAGTTCCAATTATTTGAGAGAAAAGCAAAAGCTTGTAAAGTCTGATTCTCTGCTTGACGTCCAAGTCATATCTGTTGGTAGGTTTTAAAACGGATTTAGGCATTGCCCCTCGCCGCCAGTATGCTCTTGATTCTTTTTCTGCGGAAGAAGTCTTCTCTCTCCCGCTCATCTAAAACAAGTTCAATGTATTTTTCAGTGGCGTGAAAGCGGGGAATGAATATGTGCTCTAAAGCGTTAACCCTTCTTTTTGTTTTCTCAATTTCCATTGCAAGGTCCTCTATGGTGCCTTCAATCTCAGCGAGTTTAACTATATCATTTAAAATTTTTCTGAACTTCAAAGTGGCTTCATCAAGCTTTGCGGATGTTGTGAGAAAACCATACTCTACATTTTCATTTAATTGCAATTCCATCTGAGGCGTAAGCACACCCATTATGTTCATAGTGGTGGTTTTAACATCTCCAAAACCATTCATCTGACGAGCAACATCAATGACATTTGTGCGGCCCATTATCATCTCTGCATCAATAAGTGAGCTGAAACCCTCTTTTAGTTCTTCTTCAACCTTCTTTCTCAGCTTGTTCCGCACATCAATTATCTTGAAAAACTCCGCAATTAGAGCGTCTCTCTTCTCGCTCAAAAGCTTATGCCCGTTCTGAGCCAGCTTTCTCTTTCTTCTTATCTCCAGAAGTTGCATCCTCGTGGGTTTTACGCCTTCTATGATGTCCGCCATTGAATACCCGATGGTGAGGAGTTTTATTAATCTTTCCTATGAAGGGGCACCTACGGTTCCCCTTTCTAAACCCCTCCTTTTTATGCTTTTTTTGCAATGTTTAGCGCACTTCATATCGCCTTATTCTGAATGTAATCACATCAGCAATGCTCGGTTTCCCTTTCTATTGTCTCCGTTTTTATGACTTATCACACATTCCCTCAGGCATGAAAAGTTTAAATACGAAAAACGCAGTTATCTTTACGAATGGTGATAATATGGACGGTGAAAAATGCAAGCTTATAGATAGATGGAAATCATTTGATAAAAATCTACTTCCGGTTGATGACCTTGATCTGGCGATACTATGCGCACTCAGAGAGAACGCAAGAACTTCAAATTTGGAGTTGGCCAAGAAGCTCGGCGTGAGCGAGGCAACGGTCAGAAGGAGAATAAAACTCCTTGAGGAAAAGGGAATAATTGGTGGTTATTCTGCATTGATAAACTGCTACGCCATTGAAAATAGCATAAAGGCTTTTGTTTATCTTAAAGTGGATAAAAGATACATTGATAAAATTGCAGAAGAGCTAAAAACGGAGAATCGTCTCATAACACTGTACAGAATTCTTGGAGATTACGACCTGCTCTGCGAGTGCCTGTTTTTGAGCATGCGCGAGTTGCAGGAATTTGAGGACAAAAAATTGAAGAGAAACGAGATTCTATCAACGGTCACCCATGTTGTGTCCAGAGCTTACAAAAAATGTGAATGGGTAGGCATATAAAAATTTAAAGATTTTTCCTATTCGTCCCAATCATATTCAAAACCAAAACTAAGAAATGCAAAGAGATAAATACTACCTTTGCTTAGGAATGATAACAAGGAGCAAGGGGGTGTTAAAAATGATACTGACTGGTAAATTGGAAGCGGAAATGAAGCTTGTAAAGAGGCACATTGATGTCCTAACAAAAGTTATGCGCAATCAGCCGATAGGCATAATAAAACTTGCGCAGATGATGGAGCTGCCTGAGCATAAAATACGATACTCGCTGAGAATACTTGAGCAGGAGAATTTGATTGAGCCATCGCCAGAAGGGGCAAAACCCACCAAGAGAGCAAAGAAAGAGATAAAAAATATAAAGAACTCTTTGGAAAAAATTATTGAAGATGCGAATGAGATGATTGCCCAAATTGAAGAGATGGAAAAAATGTAATTCAAAGAACTTCAGTCTTCTCGGGTTCTGGACCATAAGAAATGTACTTTACCCTCGCACCCGTGAAATCCTCTATCTTTTTGATGAACAGGTTCAGATTTTCATCATCTATGTCCGTCCAGCCATTCATTGACTCATATTTTGGAACACAATCTTCAATGTTTGGCGGAGGAAAGTCGTAAGTCTCCCCATTGCAATTATAAGTAGTTGCCACTTGCAAATCTAAAACACCGGATAAAACATCAACTTTCGTAAGAGCAATCTCATCCACGCCGTTTATCAAGGACGCATATTTTAGAAGCACAAAATCCGGATTTCCAACCCTTCTGGGTCTGCCAGTGGTGGCTCCGTACTCACCACCCCTCTCTCTCAAAAAGTTCGCATCTTCTCCAAACAATTCTGTGGGAAACGGTCCAGAGCCCACCCTCGTCATGTACGCCTTTGCCACACCAATAACTTTGTGTATTCTCCGAGGAGCTATGCCCAATCCAGCGATTATACCTCCAACGGTGGTGTTGGTTGAGGTGACAAACGGATACGTGCCGAAATCAATATCCAAAAAGCTACCCTGCGAGCCTTCAAAAAGGACATTTTTACCTGAATCCATGGCATGATTGAGCCAGATCTCAGTATCCACTATGTTTTTCTTTAAACTCAAAAGCATGTTTCTAAGTTCCGAAATTTCCCGTTCAATAGCCCTATGTTCAACATTTAATCCAGCCAAAGAGAGTTGCTTTCTAAGTCTTGAAACTGCAAAATTCAAATTGAATAAATCACCAATGCGTAGTCCAGAGCGCTGGTACTTGGCCTGATAACATGGCCCAATTCCCTGCCGCGTGGTGCCAATACCAAGCTCTTTGTCCTGAACTGCGTCAATCTCTTCATGAAAACGCGTGACCACATGGGCACGAGAGGAGATGAGTATGTTTGCCTTTATTGAATGCTCGTTCAAAATCTTGATTTCATCCATCAGTTTTCTGGGATTGATGACCATTCCGTTTCCCAGCACACCTATTTTGCCCCTCAATACCCCAGAAGGTATAATGTGAAATTTGAACTTTTCTCCGTCTCTCACTATAGTATGCCCCGCATTGCTGCCCCCTGAAAAACGAGCCACAACATCAAAGCGCTCTGCTAAAAAATCCACTATTTTGCCCTTTCCCTCATCTCCAAACTGCATACCAATTACCGCAACGTTCATTGGCTCACCTCTGGATAATCCACACTTCCAATAATAACCTTTTCATCTATTTTCAAATGTTCTTTTCGTATATTCAACAGTTCCCACTAAATTGTTTAAAGCCCTCACTATTGCTAATTTGGAAGCTCTACAGGGAAAGGTCCCGGATGTCCAATTCTTTGAGGTTTCCATCATATCAACCTTGATGCTATGCTCCCTATTCTCTCAATATCGTTATCTTAATCTTTTTTCCTTCAATGTTCCACTCTCTCACATATCCATCAGCAGCGCTACGCACCAACTCAACGCTCTGCGTCTCACGCATTATGTAATCTCGGAACTCTTCAATCACCGCTTCTAACTCAGCATCGCCCTCGTAATTGGCTTTAATCTTTGCATCGTAATCCAGATTTAAATCTTTGCGCATTGTTTGTATTCTGCGAATGATCTCACGAGCAAGGCCCTCCTTCTTGAGCTCTGGGGTAATGGTTGTGTCCAGATAAATCACAATTGGCAATCCTTCAACCTCAACCGCTTCCACGCCTTCCACAGGCTTCTCGTAAACTTCCACATCCTCGGAGGTTATGGAATGACCCTGAATCACCAAATCTCCAGACTTGAGACGTGCTGCGATTTCAGAGCCTTTCATGGATTTAAGCTCAGCAATTACCTTTTTCATATCTCCCTTTAACCTAGGACCCAGAGACCTGTAATTTATACGTATCTCCGTTTTGGTCATGCCTTGATGCTCTCCAATCGCTATATCTTTCACATTCACCTCTTCCTTCAAAACATCCACAAACTTCTCCACAATCTTCGCATAATTCTCATCGCAGGCAACGGTCATCTTGCTAAGCGGTTGCCTGAGCTTCACATCAGAGAGCTGCCTAGCTCTGCGTCCCGCTTCTGCAATTTTTATGGCAACATTCATCTCCTCCTCCAATTTCTCGTCAATGAGAGAGGTATCGGGAGAAGGATAGGACTCCAGATGCACACTTTCAAAAGATCCAAAAGTCTCACGATAAATGAGCTCTGAGAGGTACGGCGTGAAAGGAGCCATCAACTTAGACATGGTGTGTAAAGATGTTTGAAGAGCCGTGTATGCGCTTCTCTTATCTTCGCTCATCTCCTCGCGCCAGAACCTTCTGCGAGAGCGCCGAATGTACCAGTTACTTAGCTCATCAATGAACCGCTCCAGAGCACGAGTCGCAAGATGCACATCGTAATTATCAAGATGCAACCTCACATCTGCAATGGTGGAATTGAGACGAGATATGAGCCAACGGTCAAGCTCATTCACAATCTCGTATATCTCTCCAGAGTATTTGTCCAAAGAGGCATTGTTTTTGAAAAACACAACCACATTCCACAGAGTTCCCAACGTTTTCTGCGCATATTCCATAACTAAATTTTCAGAAAAGCGTCTGCTCTTCCACACTGGCGAGGCGTAGAGGTACATGCGCACCGCATCCGCACCCACCTTGTTTATTATGTCCATCGGGTCCACTGCGTTGCCTTTGCTCTTGCTCATCTTCTCCCCATCTTCGTCAAGAATCAATCCCAGAGTGAGAACATTTTTGTAAGGCGCACGGTTGAAAACGAGCGTGGAGATGGCCATCTGCGTGTAGAACCAGCCTCGGGTCTGATCTATGCCCTCAGTTATGAAATCCACCGGAAAGGCATTCTTAAAATCTTCTTCGTTCTCATGGGGATAGTGAAACTGCGCAAAGGGCGCACTGCCTGAGTCAAACCATACATCCACAAGATACGGTTCACGCTTCATCTCCGCCCCGCAAACGGGACATTTCACCTTGATTTCGTCAACCCATGGACGATGCAACTCAAAGTCCTCAGGCACATCACCAATCGTCTGCCTTAAAAGCTCATTCTTGCTTGCAGGTACGAAAACATGTCCTGATGGACATTTCCATATTGGCAGCGGCGTGCCCCAGTACCTGTTGCGCGATAGAGCCCAGTCTTTAACCTCCTCCAGAAAATTTCCGAATCTGCCATGTTTGAGATGCTCCGGCTTCCAGTTCACAGTTTCGTTGTTCTTTATCAACTCCTCTCTTTTCTTGCTCATGGTTATGTACCATGTGTCAAGGGCGTAGTAAAGCAAAGGTGTGCCACAGCGCCAGCAGAATGGATAAGTGTGCTTCACCGTGCCCTTCTTGAACAGCTTTCCATTCTCCTTAAGCCATTTGAGTATCTCCGCATCCGCATCCTTCACGAACATTCCCTTCCACGGAGTTTCGGTGAACTTGCCCTCCTCATCCACAGGCTTGATTAATGGAACACCTTCTCGCTTGCATACATTATAATCGTCCTCTCCGAATGCGGGGGCTATGTGCACTATGCCCGTACCGTCCTCAGTGCTGACGAAATCTGCCGTGGTCACATAGAAAGCATCATGCTCCACAGGAACGAAGGGAATTAGACGGTCGTATCTCTTTCCCTTCAGCTCGGAGCCTTTCATCTCCCTGATTATCTTTGCCTCACCCAGCACCTCCTTTATGCGGGCTTTGGCAATGTAGTATTTCTCCCCCTCGTATTCCACAAGCGCGTAATCTATATCCGAGCCAACAGCTAAAAGCAGATTGGAGGGCAGGGTCCACGGTGTGGTGGTCCACACGAGGAAATAAGCGTCCTCGTCCTTTACCTTGAATTTCACGTACACTGAAGGGTCCTTCGTCTCGCGATATCCCTGAGCGACCTCGTGGCTGCTAAGCGGCGTGCCGCATCTGGGACAGTAAGGTACGACCTTGTAATCCTTCACCAGAAGCCCTTGCTCGTATATTCTCTTCAGAGCCCACCATACACTCTCAATGTAGTAATCCTCCATCGTTACATAGGCCTTTTCAAAATCAATCCAGAACCCTATGCGACGGGACATTTTTATCCATTCATCCCTGTACTTGAACACGCTCTCCCTGCACATGCGGTTGAATTCTTTAATTCCGAATTTTTCAATCTCCCTCTTTGAATTTATGCCCAGTTTCTTCTCCACCTCAATCTCCACGGGCAAGCCGTGGCAGTCCCAGCCTGCAATCCATGGATATATTTCGTATCCGTTCATGGCTTTGTACTTCAAAATGAGGTCCTTCACCGCTCTTGTAAGTGCGTGGCCCATGTGCGGCATGCCATTTGCAGTGGGCGGGCCCTCAAGAAATATGAACCTTTCATTTCCTCTATTTTTCTCTCTCAGCTTATCAAATATCCTGCTTGACTCCCAATTTTTCAAAATTTCTTCCTCTGCACGGGGAAAATCAGCAACGTTGCGAATCTGCATGGGTGCAGGAAAGTAAAGGAGAGTATAAATATTTTCCATCACCTAGTATTGAAACAAAAGATACTCCTTTTTTATTACTGTTACATCTAAATCACAAAAAAATACATAATGATATTAAGATGAATCACATCTTAATAGGAAATTCCCAGTTCTCTTTTGATTTTTCGAATTTCTAGTTTTGCATCGCTTTCATCCATGTAAGTAGGTAACACCACTGTTTCTAGTCTGCTAAGAAGAAACTTAATATCTTTTTCTGTTAGTTCA
>CAYRMJ010000022.1:0-18289 GCA_964425415.1 uncultured Thermoplasmata archaeon
ATGCTGGTTTTTTGGATAAGTCGGAAATTTTATATATTGTGATGCCATATTTGGTTTGTAATGAGGCTGGATCGGTTGATTGATATTGATAGAATTTCGCTACTGGGATTTATCTTCTTCGTTTTCTATTTCGTGGCGTTTCTGATATACGATGTCATGGTGGGCCTCGGATTTTTTCAATATGATTACCTTGCTCTAAGCATTTACAACGCTTCAATAGCCTATATTTTCCTCTCTGCATTTCTGCTATTTTTGGTATTTATATACGCGAAGAGGAAAGGATTGGTGAAGCAATCAATTATGATAACTTCTCTAGGGCTTGTTTTTTTGGCATCGCCAATTCGCGCGCTGTTCATGATTGATTTGGGAGGCATAGATATTGGTTTTTATCTCTCTTACAACACAATCTACGATGTGGTGGTGATTTTTCTATCTGCATTTTTAATATTTAAGTTTGGGGGCAAAGTGGATAAAGGGCCAAAAGCCGTTGGATTTTTAATGCTCTTCTACATTTACATATTCCTCATTGCGTTATCCGTGCCGTTCAGAGACTTTTTGGTTAGTCAGGGAATGTTTTTACCCATATCCTTTGGCACATACCTTCATTATGGTTTTTATGATTACTTAACTGCGTACTATGCAATAGTTCTTGGACTTTTAGGTGCGTTCATTCTAATTAAAGAGGGTGGAAAGGAGGAGAAAATTGATGATGTCCTGATAAATTTGAACGATCTCATGGCTGAGCGCAGGTACAAGGATGTGATTGCAACCTGCGAGAAACTGATTGGGAAGGTTGAGGGTGAGGACGAAAGGACTTTGAGGGTTATGTGGTCCTACGCGCTTTTGAAACTTAATCGTGCATCCGATGCTGAAAAGGTCATTTCAAATGTGGAAGGGGAGTACGGGTTGAAGGGTGACATAATGCTGGCATTGGGCCGCGTGGAAGAGGCAAAGCGCTTCTATGAAAAGGCAGTTAGCGAGAACAACGATGATTATGTTTCTCTCTTAAATCTGGGAAAAATATACGCGGATACCGGAAATTTAGCGATGGCTGAGGATTTCTTTGTGAAGGCTTGGGAAAAGAATAAGAAGAGTCCTGAGACATGGCACAATGTGATAGCCATACAAATAGTGAAGGGCAGACACGAGGACGCACTCAAGCTGTTGAAGGAGGCAGAAAAGCATGTCAAGGCGAGCACTTCCTGAGGAGCTTCGTGCGCTCCGCACAATCGCTCTTTACACCATGGGTGAGAAGGTTGAGTCCTCAGAGCTGGTGGACCATCCAGCCGTGAACATGATTCGCGGAACCGAGCTCTACAGGAAGGGAGATTATCATAACGCATATCAAATTTTCAGAAGGGTTTACGCTCAAAATCCGAAGATGATTGAGGCAAAGATTAACATGGCCTTTGCACTGGTTAGGTTGGGAAAGGATGATGAAGCTTACAAAATATTTACTCAGCTTCCGGAGGATAGAGTAAATGAATACGTTCTCAACGAGTTGGGTTGCATAGTTGCGAGAAAGGGCGATAATGAGAGAGCTAAAGAGTATTTTGAGCAGGCACTTAAGAAGAATCCAAATTTTGCACTTGCAAAGCTTAACATGGTTGCGCTTCTTTTAAATGAGGGAAAAATAGAAGAAGCAAAAAAGATGCTGGAGAGCATGCCTCCAGAGCAGATGGGCGAGCATGGAGAGCGCCTACTGGCGTATATTGACTACTTTACAGGGGATTATGAGGATGCTCTTGAGCACATAACGAAGTATGTAAAAACCCATGAGAACGACCATGTGGCTTGGTTGCTTAAGGCGGAGTGCGAAGGAATACTCGGTAAGACCATTGACGCGGAAAACAGCGCCAAGAAATCCTATGAATTGAAAAGGTCTGCACATGCGAGGGCCGCCATAGCCGCTTTCAAGCTTGAAAACGGCGAGGTGGGCAAGGCCGTGGGCATTGCAGAGGAAGTTGCGGCAAAGAATCCGCATAATCATCGCGCTCTGAAGGTTCTCGCGCTGGGATACTATCAGCTGGGCAATTACGGAAAATCCTACGAATATGCCACTCGGGCGTTGGACCTCAAGGAGGATCTCCAGCTTCGCATGGTGCGGGGCGAGTCAGCGAGGAGACTTGGCAAGTACGGTACTGCCATAGCAGACGCAGAAACCGTGCTTTACGCAAAGCCAGATTACCGCAAAGCGAAGATTCTCAAAGCGTTGGCTTTGGCTGGAATGGGCGATTACGATTCAGCGATAAGCGTTCTTGATGAAGCAAAAACAGAGGAAGATTTTCTCCTATACACTGCCTACGCTGAAGTTTATGATAAAAAAGGAGATAAGAGGAAGTGCGCAGAATCGCTGGAGAAGGCCATTGAGTATCAGAAATCCGTGGAGCATTTGCGCAAACTGTGCCTCCTTCTGTATGAGCTTGGAGAGAATGAGAAACTTGAGAGGTACTTGAAAGAACTCACAGATGTGAAGAGCAAAGATGCTTATGTTTGGTACATATATGGAGAGGTTTATCTCAGGAAGGATAGGGATACGGCAGAGAAGTACTACAAGATGGCCATTGATATAGATCCTAAATTTGTGGATGCCTATGTTCGTCTTCTAACCATCGCAGCCATGAAGAAGGACGCTGAAGGTATAAAATCCAATCTTGAGAAGATAAAAAGCCTATCAACCTCTCTGGCCGTGTGGAAAGATGTGTTTAAAGCTCTGTTTGAGAATGAGCTGTACAATGAGATTCTCAGTACCATGGACGTGGCGGTGGAAACATCAAAGGATGAGAGCCTGCGCATCTTTGCGATAAAGGCGCACATTGAGCTGAAAAATTACGAAGAGGCCCTTGAGGTGGCAAAGGATCTTTCAGCGAAGCTTCCAGAGAACATGGAGGCAAAGCTCTATCTCGGGATAGCATATTACTACAACAAAAAGTACCAGCAGGCCATGAAGACCCTTGAGAGTATTGAGGAGCCATTCAAGATGGAGGCTCGCTATTACATTGCAAGGGTTTACTTTGAGACTGGGCGCGCGGCTGAGGCTTTGGAGATATCCGATGAGTATCCGGAAGAGGAGAAGTTCATAATTTTAAAGATGGAAATTCTGTTCTCAATCAAATCTTACGATGCGCTTATGTCTTACATAGATGATAAGATAGCCCTTCTTCATGGAAAGAACCTCACCAATGCGCTTTTGTATCGCATGAAAGTTTACTTTGCCATTGACGATGCTGAGCACGGATTTGAGACTGGTCGCGAGATTCTAGAGCGTGTTCCAGATGCCTACGATGTGATTCTTCTGATGGCTCAGGAGTACATAAAGAGAGAGAGATTTGAAGAGGCATTGGAGTACGCGCGCAGCGCTGTGGAGTTGAAGGAGGAGGAAGAGGCGATATACGCTTACGCTCTAACCCTTTATCGCTTAGGCAGACTGGATGAGGCCCGAGAGCAGGCTGAGAAGTTGGGCGATGAGAATAAGAACCACGCTGTGCTGAAAGCGCGCATATTGTTGGATCTAAAAGACTACGAGGCAGCACTTAAAATTGCAAAGTCTTTGGTGGAGAGGGAAAGGGATGATGAGGAGATTCTACTTTTGACCGCGAGCATTTACTTTGCCATGGAAAAATATAACGAGGCTGCAAAGTACTACGAGAGGGTATTTCTAAAGGACCTTGGAAATATGGATGTTTTGGAGCATCTGCCCATAGCTTATGCGAGGCTCAAAGATTATGAAAAAGCTGAGAAGATGTTTGAGAGAGCAATGGAGAGGTACGGAGATAAATTCTCAGAGATGCCAGATTACATAGCTGAATACGCGGCGGTGGAGATTGAATTAAAGAAGTTCGGAGATGCCCGTAATATACTGGAATCTTCAAAGAATATCACTCCTAAAATACACCTACTTCTGGGAAAGGTGTACTATCTCATCGGAAACTACAGCGAAGCTCTCAAACATCTCAATTCTGTGGGTGATGAAGTCGGAGGAGAGCGGCTTTACTATCTTGTTTTGACGTACATAGGGCTTGAGAGATACAACGACGCTCTTAACATTCTAAACTCTCTATCAGAGGAGCACGGAGATATGCTCTACTATCACGGATTGGCACTTTACCACATGGCCAAGTACGATGAGGCCCTTGAGAAGTTCAGAGCTTTCAGAAAAGAGAACGGGCAGAAGGATGAGTTGGATTACTACGAGGGAATGTGCCTGTTCCATCTTGGCAAGTATGAAGAGTGCATTCCGCATCTTGAGAAGGCTGAGACGGTCAATGAGGAGAGTTTCAAGTACGAGGCAATTGCTCTTTTCAAATTGGGCAACCATGAGAAGGCCATGGCTCTTTTCAAAGTGTGTGAGAAGAAAGAGCTGATGAGCGGAGACATGTGGATTATGTACGGAGATTCAGCAGAGGCTGTAGGCGGAGACCCCCTTCCATACTATGAGCGCGCGTGGAAGGAAGGACGTACAGAGCCTACTTTGGCTTTGAAAATTGTCAAAAAGTACTTTGAGCGCGGAGAGTACGAAAAGGCCAAGCCGTACATATCCTCTCTTCCTAAAGATGATGTCGCCGCAGTGGTGCTGGGTGCGCGCGTTCTCATGAACCTTGAAGATTACACCTCAGCGCTCGCTTTTCTTGAGGGTGTGGAAGGAAAAGAGGTCCAGCTCATGCGTGGCATACTGCTGGCTCGCACCAACAGAATTGAAGAGGCTGTGAAGGTCCTTGAGGTCGTTGCAGATCTTCCAGAGGCATCTTACAATTTGGTTAAGTTGCTGATTGAGCTTGAAAGGTATGCGGATGCAGAACACTACATTGCGGTGGGAGAGAAGCACGGAGCATTGGATTACGAGAAGATGCTAATTTATTTCCACACGGAGCGCTGGAAAGAAGCTTTGGATATTGCTGAGGATTTCATAAAGAGGGGGGAGAAGGTGCAGGAGGCCACATACATTGCGGGTGTCTCGCTATACAATCTTGAGGATTATGATGGAGCAATATCATATCTGGAGCAGAGTGAGGGGATAGGAGAGGATGTGGATTACTACCTTGGAATGTCTCACTACAAGAAGGAGAATTGGGAGGAAGCGGTCAAATATCTCAAGAACAGCGATAAGGCTGTGTTTGAGTACGGAATGGCACTTTACAATTTGGGCCGATTTGAAGAGGCTCTGGAAGCCTTTGTCAGGTCAGGAAAGGATGAAGCGAAGAAGTACGCGGGTCTTGCGGCTTACCGTGCTGGAAAGTATGACATAGCAGTTGAATACCTTGAAGGTTTTGAAGAGTATCGCAACGAGCTGGCCGAGAGCTACTTTGCACTTGAAAGGTATGAGGATGTGGTTCGCGTAAATCCTGATAACCCCCGTATGCTCGGAATGGCCCACTATCATCTGAAAGATTATGAGAAGGCTCTGGAGAATTTGAAAAATGTTGAGAATAAGGGTCCTGAAGATTACTACTACATGGCAATCTGTAGTGTGAACTTAAACAACTTTGCAGATGCGAGGAAATATGTGGAAAACGCAAAAGCAAGTGGGTATGAAGGAGACCTCTCTGAGATAGAGGGACTCATAGCATATCATGAAGGAAAATACGAAGTATCGGCAAAGCTTCTTGAAAAATCAGAAACTCCTGAACTTAGAAGTAAGTACGGCATATCTCTGTATCATCTGGGAAAATACAGAGAGGCAATATCCGTTCTGGCTCAGCTTGAGGATGATGAGTCTCGGAAGTACTATGCTCTGTCTCTCAAAATGACAAACAATAGAGACAACATTAAAAAGGCACTTCAAATATTTGAGGAGCTGCATGACAATAAAAATGCTGCAGAGTGTCATCTAAAGCTTGGAGAGTATGAAGATGTGGTAAGATTATTGAAGGGTTACGAGGATGAAGAGTCAAGGAGAATGTTGTTTGAATCGTACCTAAAGCTTGGACTGCACGATGAAGCGATAGAATTGTATAAGAAGTTCAAAGAGACCAACCGCGCTTACTTCGCTCAAGAGATGTGCGAGATTTTGATAGAAAAGGGCAGATACGATGAGGCAGAGAGCATAATGAACGAGCACTTTGTGGACGATTATCGGTGGCATATGATTCGGGCCAGAATAGCCGTGCATCGGAAGGATTATTCCACCGCGGTTGAGTCCCTCACACACGCCAGAAAAATCAATCCGCATGATGCAGAAATCTCAAGGCTTCTGGCTCCGCTTCTCCTGAACATGGGCAAGGAAAAGGACGCTCTAAAGGAAGCTAAGCGTGCGGTTGATGAGTTTCCAAATGATGCTGTGTGCTGGTACAATCTGGGTGTGGCATACAACAAGCTGGGCAAAACTAAGAACGCTGTTGAAGCGCTTAAAAAGAGCATCTCTCTTGACCACGAGTTGCTGGAAGCGTGGCATCTTTTGGGACTTATCCATCTTCACGAAGGCAAATATGAAGAAGCTTATGATGCACTGTCGCATGTTAAGGACAGAATAGAGGACCGCGATGTGCTGTTCTCCCTCGCAACAACCGCTTACGAGCTGGAAAAATACGAGGAAGCTTTGGAATTTATTGATTCCGCCCTAGCGATAAATCGTGATGCAATGGCTCTCTATTATCGCGCTCTTATTTTGGTGGAGTTGGAGCGTGAAGAGGAAGCGATAGAGAGCCTCAAAGAGGCTATAAAGCTCAATCCCGGCTTCATAGAGGCACGCAAGCTGATGGGCACCATTATGGGAGGTGAGTGATATAGGAAAGAGAAGCAAAAGAGGAAAGAAGTCGCATGGAAAAAAGGGTAAAAATAAGGATAAAAAGCATGAAGTTAATGATAAGAATGTAGTGGCGTTGAAAGAAGATAAAAAGCAAGATGTGAGTATCGGTGTGAGAAGGGAGAGCAACAACGAGATGAAGGGAGATACGGGGACAAAGGATGAGAAAAAACAAGATGCGGTGTTCAATGTGCAAGGGAAAGAGAGCAGAGAGATAAAGAGCGATGCGGAGGAAAATGTGAATAATAAAGGGAGAGAGGAATCTAACGAGAGTGATGTAGGCTCGCAGGATGGGCATGAAGTGAAAAATAAGACAGAGAGAATTGAGAAGTCAAAGGCGAAGGAAAGGGGAGATAGCAAAGGTGCGGAGGGGAATAACGAGGATAAAGAAAATAAAGAGGAAAATGAGAATAAGAAAGAAATAAAGGAATCCAGTAAGAGCGGGGCAGGCGCGCAGGATGGGTATAAAGCAGAAAATGAGATAGAGAGAATTGAAGATTCTAAGGCGAGGGAGAAGGGAGATGAAGTGGGTAAGAAGAGTGATGTGGAGAGTAAAGGTGTAGAGATAGAAGATAAGTCGGAGGACAAGTCCAGCACTGAGGGGGCAGAAACGCAAAAAAGTGCCGAAAATGAAAAGAAAAATATTGAGGGGTCTGGAAAAGAAGATTCAAAATCGGATGAAAGTGAAGCTGAACAACCAGAAAAACCTAAAAATTCTCCAGAAGAGAAAAATAGAAGTGAAGTAGAGGAAAAATCAAAGGTAAAGCCTGCAAGCTTGGTGGCTAGGGGCCGCGGGCAGGTAAACGGCACAGGATTTGTTAATGGAAAAGGTCTAGTTAACGGCAAGGGACTGGTAAATGGAAAGGGATTAGTTAATGGTAAGGGACTGGTTAACGGAAAAGGTTTGGTAAATGGCAAGGGGCTGGTGAATGGCAGGGGCTTGGTAAACGGTAAAGGTCTAATAAATGGAAAAGGCCTCACAAATGGAAAGTATGTGGACATGAAAGCGCTTGTTCGTAAGGGCTACATAAACGGTGAGAAGCTGGATATAGGCTCAATGAAGGGCCTGTTCACGGGGGCAAAGCATCGCAAATTAAGAAGATTCTCAACCAGAAAGAGGTTTGTGAATATCGCAGCTATAGTGATAATTATTTTGGTCATATTTGCACCCATAGTCACATATTACATGCTTCCGTCAGGCGGTTTAAAGATAGATGGCAACTTCTCCGATTGGAGCAAAGTGAAAGGGGACATAAAAAACATAGGGGATATGATATACGTTCATGTTAAAGATGTGAAGCTCTCGGACCATGCTTATGTTTTTCTGATTCTCCGTCAGCATGGAAATAGCATGAATGGGAGCTGGGCGAGCAATTTTGGAAATGCGTCTATGAGTTTATCCAAGGGTGACATTCTTATAGCTTTCGCAGGGGCGGGCCTGCCTCATTCTGCAGTATATCGCATATATTTGGGTGGCAAAATTACGAATCCAAAGAGCTGGGGCCCACCTGTTGACTTGAGATACGCATTTAGAGGTTCAGAGGCTGAGCTTGCGCTGTACAGAGCGAGGGATGATGGATTGAGACAATACACCTATGGGCAGGTATTTGTCAAAAATTCTGATGGAGAATTCGTAGCTCCACCCATAAGCGCTTACACAAAGACAGATTTAACGGTTAAGGAGAACTGGCTCGCTTCCAAAATTATAAAAACATCTCGCACTGCTTTGTTCTCTCTCACATTCAGAGCTGTGGGTGGTGTTGCCCATGTCCATGCTGTCCATTTCACTCGTCCCATCTATGCTCATGCCGCTCCAATTTTGAGTGCGATAGGATACGATGGCACTTACAATTCATCCACGCTAACTTACACTTTCAGAGAACCGCTCACTATATACGGGGGCAACAGCAAAACGGTCATATTTGAGGCCCAGTTCAATGAAATGACTGAAGAAACAGTGTCTTATCGCGTTAAAGCATTGAATTGCGATGTTCCGTATACGGTTGATTTCTCCCCAATTAATGTGTCTTATGTTAAAAGCGCGCCCTCAACTCCCGTGATTGATGGCGGATTTGCCGAGTGGAAGAATGTGATTTATGATATGAGAAGCGATGTGGAAGTTCCACACAACCTAAATCTCTCCGTTGCAAGCAGATACTTGGAGAGTGCAGATATAGTGAGTTTTGGAAGGCAGATGTGGCATAATTCAACATATTTCTATATGTCTGTGATGGGTGATATGCTAAGAGGCACTTACATTGGCAGGAGCGACGGCTTTTACAAAATTAGCGAGTCTCACGAGCCTGTGAATTCGCCCAAGCCCACGGCGGCGGTGAGCAACAGCGAGGATGTGGTTTATATCGGAGTGGATACTGATAACGATACATCCACAGGATATCCGTGGAACGGAATAGGTGCTGATTACCTGATTGAAATCCGCGGAAAGATGCAAAGCGTTAGCAAAGCGAGCGTGGAAAAATATGAAAATGGCAAATGGGCAAAAACGAATATCTCTCCGAAGGTGGCAATTTCGGGGCATGGATTGGAGTTGTCAGTTCCTAAGATTCTCCACGGAAGATATGTGGTCTATGTGGATAACTGGCTGAACGCCATGGATTTGGCGCATTCCTCGTATTTCAGAACGAAGGCCGCGGTAACAGACCATGTGGTAATAAACGAGATAGGTATAGGTTCGGATGGCAAGATGAGCTGGGTAGAGTTATTCAACCCAACATCCTCTGATGTGGATATTACTGGATGGAAGTTGGCTATTGTTGCAGGGCTTAATGTGAATGTTGTATATACTTATTCAGGAACGATTGGAAGTAGGGCTTTCAATGTGGATGCTAACAGTTTGGATGATTCTGTTGATGGTGTGACTCTAATTCTCGCAGATTCTAGTGGTAGTTCTGTGGATTCAGTAACCATACCTTCCGATGCCTCCTCATATCCTTCTTACTCCTATGCTCGCTATGCGGATTCAAATGGAAATCCTACTAATGACTGGTACTGGGACTCCACTCCATCTCCGGGGAGTGAGAATGATGTGGAAGTTCCCGAGTTTTCGGACACGATGCTTATGCTCGTTATTGTAATTATAGGTGGTGTTTATGGGACTGTTAGGAGGAAGCAAGAAAGGTAATGAGATCGCTGGGTTTGTGAACGAGATACGCTCTGCGCGGAACCGCAGCGCTCTTGACGCGATGGAAAGCAAGCTTGCGCAGTTTGAAATGAAATACACAGCCGCGCAGCTGGTGCCTGTGTACTCAGAGCTGGCCCGAAAGTTTTACTCCATGGGCGAGAAGGATAAGGCTCAGTTCTACGCCACGAAGGGTGGAGCGAGGGACATACTTCTCAAGATTCTATCGGAAGAGCACAAATGCGAGGATATGGAGAGCATAGTGAAATCCGAAGGCGCACATTCCTACGCTGGAGCAGTAGCGAGATGTTACAACGAATCAGGAAGATACGAGGTTTTGATGCGCAAGTACAAATCCCTTTTCAAGGTCTCAAAGGAACCTTCCGTGCTTTATCACGCGCTGGAGGCAGCCATTCAGACGGGAATGAGGGACGAGGTGGACTCCATAATGGCCCAGTTTGAGAGCGATTTCAAAGGAACCCCTTACTATCATGCTGCAAAGGGTCGCTACAAGGAATTTTTAGGAAATTACGAGGAGGCAGTGAAGAGCTATGAAGAAGCTCTTAAAACATTGAAGAGCGATGAGATACGCTATGCACTTGCCAAGGTTAAGTACTACTCAGGCGATTACGCGGGAGCATTCAAATTGGTAACACATCTTCCTCAGCACGAGCCAAAGGTCAAGGCTCTCAAATCTCTTCTGTACGCGAAGGATGGAAAGGTCAACGAAGCTCTGGGCATAATAGACCACGTTCTTCGTGAAGGAAACAATGTGGAGGCGCTTCTTGCGAAGGCTCTGATAATGAGCGAGCATGGAATTGGCGGTTACGAGGATTACCTAGAAACTGTGCTGTATGCAGAGCCGTACAATCCAATTGCACTGCAGCTTTACGCTCGCGCCATAGAGTCCAAAGACAGAAAGAAAGCCCGTGAAACTTACGAGCGTCTTCTGAAAATCAGTCCCAACGATTACAGGGCATTGGTTGGGCTTGCTCGTCTCTCAGAGGGCGAAGAGCGCGAGAACTATGCGAAAAAGGCGCTGGAGAGCAATCCTAACTGCTCTGAAGCGAAAATCATACTTGCCGAAACGATGGTTAAGGACAATCCAGATGAAGCTTTGTCTCTTCTGGAAGGCATTGACGATCCGCGCGCTCACTATTTGATGGGATTGGCACACTTGAAGTTGGGAAATATGGATGTTGCCGAGCGCCATGCACGGCTTGCGCTTGACAAAGAGCGCACCAATTCAAAGTACAAGTTTTTAGTTGCAAAGATCATAGCAAAGAGCAATCGGGAGGAGGCTGAGGAGCTCATTCGCGATGTTCTAAAGGAAGATTCCAAGAACGAGGAAGCTCGCAAGCTTTTGGCTGAGCTGATATACAAGGAGCATCCAGAGGAGGCACTTGCACTTCTTGAGGGTCTTGACGATTATGAAGCTAAGTGGATAAGAGTTCGCATATACCGTATACTTGGAAGAAACGAAGATGCGAAGAGAGAGCTTGACAAGATAATAAAGATGGGTGCAGATGTTAACACTTACCTTGCACTTGCAGAAGTTAGCGAGAAGGACGATGCCATAGAGATATTGAACAGAGTTTTGAAGGAGCATCCGGACAATGAGAGAGCTAAGATTATGCTTGCAAGGCATCTTCTTGACATAAATCCTGAAGAATCTGTAAAGCTTCTTGAAGGAATAGACACAAACGAATCTCGCACAATCATAGCCCTTGCAAATTACAGACTTGGAAATTACGAAGACTCATATCCCCTACTGGAAGAGTGCGCAGTTGGAAACAGAGAGTGTCTGAAAGCTCTGGTTATATCCGGAATGAAGCTTGGAAAATATCGCGAGGTTCTCAAGCACGCGAAGGACTTGGTGTCTCGGGATGATTCACTGGAAAATCTTCTTTTGTTCGCAGAGATAAACGAGCATGTTGATGACAGCGAGGCCTTTGAAGCCTACAGGAAGATAACTCTTCGGTATCCTGAGAATGTGGATGCGTGGAAGAAGCTTATAAAGTATGGCGAGAAAACAGGAAAGATTGTTGATAATCTGGAGTACTACGACAGGCTCTACGAGCTAACGAAAGATTACAATTACCTAATCAAGAAGGCAAAGTACCTTGAGGAGATTGAAGATTATGAAGGTTTGTATGATACTTACACCCGCATACTTGCAGAGCATCCGGAGCTTGAGGAGATTGAAGATAAGAGAGACGCACTTCTACTTCAAATGGGTCGCTATGACGACCTGATTCAGCTTGCAGATTACTGGATTTCTAAGAGAGGAGCAAAATCCGCCAAGGGCTATTATCTCAGAGCCTTGGCTTACATGAATCTTGGAGATTTGGACAATGCGCTGGATAACATAAACACAGCTACAAAGCGCTCACGAAGCGCAAAGTACAGGCAGTTGAAGGCTGAGATTCTTTACAGAATGGGCAGATATGATGAAGCATACGAGGTGATAGAGACCATATCAGTGAAGACACAGGCTATGTTGCTTCTCAAAGCGAAGATATTTCGGGCTGTGAAAAAGTACGAAGAAGCGGAAAAGATGCTTAAAAATCTGGAAAAAGCAGGGGTGCGTGAGGCTTCCAAGGAATTGGGAGAAATGTATGTGGAGATGGGGCGGGAGGAAGAGGCTCTGAAGTATCTTGAGGACGCTGCTAGACACTTTAACGACCCAGAGATTTACCTTATAGGTGTGAAGTTAAGCTATTCCATAGGGAATTACAAGAAGGCAATATGGTTCATAAACGGAGGCTTAAAAAAGAAGAGAAACGAGAAGGAGCTGTGGATTTACAAAGTTCTCTCATTACTGAATATGGGTGATGCTGAGGACGCCCTGCGTGCAGTTGAGAGATTGGTTGCATCTGATCCGAAGCCTGAACATCATCTCCTCAAAGCGAAGGTTCTGAATGCCCTTGGCCGATTCAAAGAGGCCCTTGATATCCTTGAAGGCTTAGTTGAAGAGAATGTGAAGGAGTTTTACGGAGTAAATCCGCAGGAGGAGCTGGCTTGGGCACTTTACAATCTCGGAGAATTTCCAAGGAGCATAAAGATTTACAGGGAGCTGGGAAACGCGGACATGGTCGCTGCGAATCTGTATGCCATGGGCAGGTACAAGGAGCTAATGGCAATGGAGGAAGCCACTCCGAGGGTTCTTGAGATCAAAGGGGACGCCTCGCTGGACCGCGGAAAGGTTGAAGATGCAAAGAATTACTATAACCTGAGCATGTTGAAGGGAAACGCGTCAGCTAGAAAGAAGCTCGCGGATATATTTTACAAGGAGGGCAATCTCAACGGAGCCTACAATCTCTATTCTGAGTTGGACGATGAGGACTCTCTTCTCAGAAGCGCAGAGATTTTGGAAAAGTTGGGACAGTTCGTTGATTCTGCCAAGAGCTACGAAGAGCACTTCAAGCGCACGGGACTCAGAGAATCAGGAATGAAAGCGGTTGAGATTTACAAGAGAATGAAGAGATTGGAAGATGCAGCGCGTGTAATTGAGATGATTGAAGATGGAATAGAAATAATGAAAGAACGAGCCCGCATTTATTACGAGATGGGTCGTTATATGGATGCAGTTGCAGTGCTTCAGCACATTGAGGAAGATGATTTTGATGTTTACGCACTGATGGGCGACATATATTCAGCGATTGACCAGCCGTACAGAGCGAGAGAGTATTATATGAAAGCTCTCGCACTTAAAGAGGATAAGAGAATTTACAAGGCCCTCGCCAAGGTATATGAGCGAATAGGAAAGTTATCCGATGCGGCGGATTTATACATGAAATGCGATGATGAGGAGAGTTTTCACCGTGCAGAGCGCATACTGAGAGAGATAAACAACACCCCGCTGCTCAGAAAGCTCTATGAGCAGAGACTTCGCAAAACGGTTGATATTGAAGCCATGAAGAATCTGGGCGAGATTTACATAAAATCTGGCGATTACATGAGGGCAAAGAACATCTACGAGGAGGTTCGCGATTACGAATTTTCGGGGGAAGTACTTACCAAACTTGGTATGATAAACATAGAGCTTGGCAATCTCAACATGGCTGAAAAGCTTTTGAAGCAGGCACTTGAGCTTGATGAGCTGAGTGAAACATTCTACTATCTTGGCAAAGTCTATCATCTTCAGAAGAGGTACGAAGAAGCGTTGGACATGTACCTCAAAGCTGATATGAGCGGAGAGATGCGTAAAGACCTGACGCGCCTGTATATTGATATGGGCAATGTGCAGAAGGCTCTGGAATACGGAGAGATGATAGTGACAGAGATTAATGATGGTGAGTCATGGTATCTGTACGGCCTTGCACTCATGCGGGGCAGTTTTCTGGACCTGGCCCTCAAAGCCATGAAACTGGCGGAGGAGAAGGGCTACCAGAAACTCAGTTCAGCTTTGGGCACAATTTACTTCAAGCTGGGTCAGTACGAGCGTGCTTTAAAAGCTGTGGAAGATTCAGATGAAGAGTTATCTAAGCTCATACTGGGCCTGTCATACACGAGGCTCGGCAATCTTGAGAAGGCTAAGGAGAGCTTTTCAGAGCTCAACACTGGAGATTCTTTGAAGTACATGGGCGATTTGCATCTTCTCTCCGCTGCTGGAAACAGTGAGAGAATAGTTTATCCATCTTCATTTACCTCTTTATCCAATGTTGATTCTGCCGTGCAGTACTATCTTGAGGCAATGAAGAAGAAGCTGGATTTTGTTAATGAGAAGTACCTTTACAACAACCTTGGAACTGCGTATATGCTTCAGGGCAACCATGCCAAGGCCGCTGAGATGTACGAGATGTCAAGAGTGGAGCCCATGAATGTGCTATCTGCTCATGTTCTCCTGCATGAGGAGGAGAAGGCTGAAGAGCTCATTGATGAAATGTTAGACTCTTACTCCAAGGACCTGAGATACTGGAACGCAAAGGGTGTTTACTATGCTCTTGGTGGCAAATTTGACGAGGCCATGGAATGCTTCACCCGTGCTGATAGATTGCAGGGCAGCGCCGAAGACCACGAGACGGTCATATTCAACCGTGCTTTGCTCCTTTTAAAGCTGGGCATGTACAACAGTGCACTTGAGCTATTATCAACTATTAAGATTCCCGATGCTCTTATTTTGCGAACTCATGTTTACATCACGCAGGGCAATTACGAAGAGGCAAAGGAGAATTTGAGCAAGTATCGGGGAAGTGGCGAGGACGATTACCTTGCGTTCCTGCACGCGTACATGGAGTACAAGCTCGGAAACTACGAGGGTGCTTTGAAGTACATAAACAGGGCATTGGCAAAGAATCCGAAGCGCATAGCCTCATGGTCCCTCAAAGGAATGATTCTCTCAGATATGGAATGGTTCAAAGATGCAGAGCGCTCATTCAGGGTTGCAAATCATCTGAGGGAGGATGAGAAAACAATCGCAAATCTCAGCGCAGTGCTGATAAACATGGAGCGTTATGAAGAGGCTCTAAACATTTTAAAGGGTGCCGAGGGAGACATAGTGAGATTTAACAGAGCCTGCGCGCTGGCGCGTATGGGCAACACGCACGAAGCAGAGTGGGAGTTCAAAATGCATTACAAGAGCAAAAAGGACGAGAAATCGCTGTTTTACATATACCTGTCCGCACTTATGCGCGGAGAACCTCCAGTGCTTGATAAAGAGAGCAAAGAACTTAAGAGCAGGTTCAATCTGGCGGATCTTCTTCTGTCAAGCTACAATGTGAAGGTCATAGTTAAGCCAGTGATTGATGAGAGCAAGCTGAAGTACGAGGTGACAATAAAGAATTTATCCGGAGATACAATCAGTCCCTTCAATCTCAAGCCTCACTTTGAGACAGTTATGATGGGAAAGGTGGTGGGTCCCATCAGGCCCTACGATGAGGAGACGGTGGTGTTCAGAACCACGAAGAGCAGGAGGGATCTTGCAAGGGAAAATGGATTGATACCCGGAGAGCATGTGGACATAACATACACATTGTACGCGCATGGTGTTGGAGTGGTTGAGGAGATAACTGTTAAGAATCTTGCAAAGTACGCTCAGGAAGGTGTGATGCTGTCTCCGGTGCTCATAGAAGGATTTTCAGCTTGGAAGGACAGCGTGGTGATAGATAGACTTGAACCGGGAGAGGAAAAGACAGTCAAATTTGCTTTGTTGGAAGATGAGAGATTGAAGACGGTTAGAGAATGGCACGATAAATATGGCACTTTTGTTCCAGAGTTTGCAGAGCCTGAGATAATGCCGGAGAGCCTTAGTTACAAAGTGATTTTGCACGTGCTGCCGTTTGAGCTTGAACTTCCAGAGGAAAAGATTGAGTACGATGTTGAGTCTGCCACAAAACTGATAAAGAAAGAGCGCAGAAGATTGCTTGTTAAGAATGTCAGCAAGTACACGGAGGCTATTGTGAGCGTTGAAAGATGAAACTTTCCAAATTTTTTAATACAATGTTGAGATTGATATGGTGAATGGACGATGACATTGAGATTTTAAAAAGGGAGAGCCGTCGCAGAGCTTTGCGCAATTTTGGAATATTCATAGCGGTGGTGCTAATCATCGGGCTTATTTTTCCGCTTCTGCTTTTGATTCTGGGCATAATTCTCATGCTTGCAGGCGTATCCGCAATGTACGATCTGGGCACGGTTTTGGAAGCGTTGTGGAAGAGATTGCCGAGAGAGGAGAAGAGCTTGGAGGAAAAGGCATATTTTGACCGAAACTTTTACGAGGGTATAATGCTGAGCGGTGCAGGATTTTTTGTGTTTTTTCTTTCGCTTTATCTCATGAGCATTGGATGGAATGGCATTCTTTGATTTTGAATTACACAGATTTGTTCCAAAAAGGTTTTAATATGGAACCTTTATGCTCGCACAGGTGATTTAGATGGGATACATAGGAGATAAGGATAAGGAATATCTGAAGGGCGAATTTGAGAAGTATCTGAAGGAGAATGTCAAGCTGCTGGTGTTCACCGGTGATAATTGCCAGTACTGCAATGTGGCCTCCGCCATAGGTGAGGAAGTTGCGGAGCTGCACGATGCAATTGAATTTCATGAGTACAGAGTGGACAGCGACGAAGCGAAGATATATGGCGTTGACAAGGTTCCCACGGTGATTGTGACCGACGGCGAAGTTTACGGTGGGAGAATCAGGTACGTGGGTCTTCCATCCGGCTACGAGTTCTCCTCGTTAATTGAGGATATAATTGACGTATCTCGCAGAACCGCTGAAGTGAGCGACGAGGTTCGCGCCCAGCTAGACATGATTGACAAGCCTGTTAGAATTCAGATATTCGTCACACCCACATGCCCGTATTGCCCCAGAGCGGTTCGCACAGCGCATCGCTTCGCAATACTCAACAAGAACATAATTGGAGAGATGGTTGAGGCGATGGAGTTTCCTGAGTGGGCTAACAAGTGGAATGTGATGAGTGTGCCTCACATACTGATAAATGAGGATGTGCAGTTCATAGGAGCGTATCCGGATGAGCAGTACATAAAGTACGTGGTTGAAGCTTGGCAGAAGATGAAGTGAGGTGATGAGCAATGGCATTTGGCTTCGTGCTGCCAACGGCTTCTCGGGAGAGCAAGGAGGTAGACGTGGCAATAATAGGCGCGGGGCCCGCAGGGCTGAGCGCGGGAATATACGCAATTCGCGCGGGGCTGAGTGCCATCATCATTGACAAGGGAAACGCGGGAGGCCTCGCAGAGGAAGCACCATTCGTTGAGAATTATCTGGGCTTTGAGGGCATTGAGGGAGAGAAGTTAGCGAAGATGTTTAAGGAGCACGCGATGAAGTACGTGGAAATATCGGAGAGAAACGAGGTTACCGAGATTAAGAGAGAGGATGGAAAGTTCGTGCTCAAGGCAGAGAAGGGAGAGTACACAGCAAAAGCCATAATTTTTGCCACCGGGACCACGCACAAGAAGCTTGGAGTGCCGGGCGAGGATGAGTTTTTCGGAAAGGGCTTGTCTTACTGTGTGACCTGCGACGGGTACTTCTTCCGCGGTAAGAGAGTGGCGGTGATTGGCGGCGGAAACTCCGGAGCGATAGCGGCCATATATCTGAAGGACATAGGAGTTGAGCCGGTGGTCATTGAGTACATGAACACGCCAATGTGCGAGAAGGCGTATCAGGATTTGATAAAAGAAAAGGGAATAAAGTACATTACTGGAGCAATGGTCACCGAGATAAAGGGCGGAGATAAAGTGGAAAAGGTCATTTACAAAGACCGCTCCACCGGCGAGATTAAAGAGGAGAATGTGGATGGTGTGTTCATATACGTTGGCTTGATTCCAATAAGCGAACTGGCTAAGAAAATAGGCGTTGAGGTGGATAACAGGGGCTACATTAAAGTCTCCTCCAAGATGCGCACCAACGTGCCGATGGTTTACGCTGCGGGAGATGTCACGGGCAT
>CAYRMJ010000023.1:0-18249 GCA_964425415.1 uncultured Thermoplasmata archaeon
TCTGCACATAACTGGGTGAACGAGCATGGTACTGGATGGGTCTATGTGAGGTGATACAATGGATTTAATTTTTAGATTTATTTTTTATATCCTTGGCGCCATTGCTTTGGCAGAAATCTTATTTATTTCATATAAGTTAAAGAAGGGAAGAATAGATATGAAAACGTATGCATCAAAACTGTTTTTAATATTAGTTTCCTTAACAGTACTTTTATTAACATATTGGCAATTACAACATGTGTCATAAGGGAAAACAAGTTAAAAATATCATAAGATCTACGCTCGCCGAAACTTCAGGAAACATGCGGCTATACGGCAAACTTTGTTTGCCCAAATTCGCCCTTCGGGCGAACTTCGCATAGCAGCAGGAACGTTATTTCTCCAGAGTGAATTCCGAGTACTGGAAAAGTCCTCGTACATACTCCCTCTTTTTTGTGAGAGTGAATCCGAATCTCTCCGCCTCTCCAGTCAAATCGTACGATAAAAATTCCTCCGCGAGGGGACATTCAAATTTGTCAATGAGAATCTTGAAGTAAAACGGCGCTCGGGAATAATCCATCTGATTATAGTCAAGAATGTAAAATTTCCCGCCATTTTTGAGAATTCTGTGAGCATTTTCTAATATTTTCGCTCTTCGCTCAGGGGAGAATCCGTGGAATGCGAGGGCAATCAACGCGGCGTTGAAAAAATTCTCGTATTTCTCCGGAAACTCTTCGGTTATGTCGTGCTTCACAATCTCAATGTTCTCATATCTCGCGGTTTTCCTTCTCGCCTTATCCAGCATGTCCGGGGAGATGTCAAATCCCACGACCATACCCGGGGCAACTTTTTGAGCCAAAAGAATGGCATTTCTCCCGTTTCCAACACCCAGTTCCGCCACATTGTCACCCTTCGCAACGGCGGTTTCCTCAAGCATGAGCTTCTTTATGAACTTTCCATACTGAAACAAGGTGATGATATCAAGAATCTCGTCGTAGTACTTTGCCTCAAATCCTGTGATTACAACGCTCACCTTCGGATTGCCCATGCCCCGTGGTATATGCAAAGGTTAATAAGGTTTTCCAGTATGCTTCAACAATGGCATGTGGAGTTGACGAAGCGGGGCGCGGGCCAGTCATCGGGCCCATGGTGGTTGCGGGAGTTTGCGCATCACGAGAGGTGCTTGAGAATCTGGGAGTGAGGGATTCAAAGAAGCTGAGCCCGAAAAGGCGCGAGTTTCTGGCAGGAGAGATAAAGAAGATTGCGGATTCCATAGCAATTCGTGTGGTTGAGCCCGAGGAGATTGATGAGATGCGCGAGAGAATGACAATAAACGAGATGGAGGTGCGAATATTCGCAGAAATCATATCCAAATTGGGGGGTGAGGTGATTTACTTGGATGCCGCTGATGTGAACGAGGAGCGCTTTGCAGATAAAATTATTGCGAATCTTTCTTACTCTCCGAGAATCATATCCAAGCACAAAGCTGACGATATATATCCCGAAGTCAGCGCAGCGTCCATAATCGCAAAGGTTGAGAGGGACAAGATTATAAGGCGAATTGCGGAGGAGATAGGGGATTTCGGCTCTGGATACCCGGCGGATGAGCGCACGAAGGAATTTCTGAAAAGTTATTATGAAAAGCACGGAGAATTGCCACCGCATGTGCGGAGATCATGGAAAAGCGCCAAGAGATTGCTCAGAAGCGAGAAGCAGAGAAGCCTTGACTCATTTTAGCACTGCAAAATCATTTATGGTACAAATCATGATGCTCTGAAGAATGCCCCCCACGGAAATTGAAAAGCTTCTGACCGAGGTTTTGAAGGATCATGGAATAGTTGAGCTTACGGAGATTCAAAGAGAGGCGATACCCAAAATTATGAAAGGTAAGAACGTGCTTTTGATAGCGCCCACGGGCAGTGGAAAGACGGAGGCAGCGATGATTCCAGTTATGAAAAATCTTATGGAACACAGGACGAGGGGCATATCCTGCATATACATCACTCCTCTTCGCGCTCTAAATCGGGACATGCTGAGGCGCCTTGAGGCCATAGGTTCAGATTTGGGATTGAAAGTTGCCGTTAGGCATGGCGATACCACCAAGCACGAGAGACGCAAGCAATCACTGAATCCACCAGACATTCTTATCACAACTCCAGAAACCTTTCAGATCCTGTTTTTCAGCCAACGCTTGAAAAATTCTTTGAAGAATGTGAAGTATATAATTGTGGACGAGGTTCATGAGCTTGCGGGAGATGAGCGCGGTGCGCAGCTCGCCGTGGCTTTTGAGAGGTTAAGAAATCTCACGAATTTTCAGATTATAGGATTATCTGCCACTGTGGGCAATCCTGAGGAAGTATCCAAATTTTTGGTGCCAAATGGAGATGTTGAAATAATAAGCATGGGTCGGGATGAAAGCGTTGAGATTGAAGTAAGAGCACCATCACAGATGCTGGAAGATGTGGCTGCAAAGATGGGTTGTGATGTTCATTACGCCTCCGCGCTCTTTGAGATGTGGAAAGAAGCTGAGAAGCACAGAGCTACTCTACTATTTGTTAATACCCGTTGCACGGCGGAGGACATAGGAATGAGGTACAATCTCTGGCTTAAAGACCCACCGATAGCGGTGCATCACGGCTCGCTGAGCAGAGAACACAGGATAGATGTGGAGAATAAATTCAAAAGCGGAGAATTGAAAATGCTTATATGCACCTCCTCACTGGAGCTTGGCATAGATGTGGGCATCGTTGACCTCGTTTTGCAGTACAATTCTCCAAGACAGGTCACCAAGATGATACAGCGCGTTGGCAGGTCCGGACACAGAACTGGAAAGAGGTCAAAGGGCGTGATTTACGGAGACAGTGCAATTGAGCTCTGGGAAGCGGGAGCCATAGCAAATCTCATTGAGCATGGATGGATTGAAAATGTGAGAATAAGAGAAAAGCCGATAATGGTTCTTTTCAATCAAATTGTGGCCATGGCACAATCTTGCAGGAGAGTGAAAGTGGATTTTGCTTATAACACTGTGAAGAGAGCATATCCATTTCGTAATTTGAATATGGATGAATTTGAGAAGGTTCTTGAATTTGCACAGCAGGTTGGCAAGATTTGGTACGACGGCTCAGAGTTCGGAATAAAGCGCTCAGGGTTGCAGTTTTTCTACGAGAACATATCCATGATTCCGGACGAGAAATCGTATAGAGTGGTAAGTGTGGCTGGGGGATTCATAGGTGTTCTTGACGAGCGTTTCGTGTCCACTCTGAATCCGGGAGAGAG
This sequence comes from uncultured Thermoplasmata archaeon, assembly GCA_964425415.1. GTDB lineage: Archaea > Thermoplasmatota > Thermoplasmata > Thermoplasmatales > Aciduliprofundaceae > JAADDK01. Next base: position 3,256 of record CAYRMJ010000023.1, read on the forward strand.
TTTTGTGATGGGTGGTAGAACATGGAGAATAATCAGCATTGAAGAAGAAAAGGTTATTGTAGAGTACATAATGGACATATCCATGCCACCATCTTGGCTCGGTGAAGAGATACCTGTACCTTACGAAATCGCCGCTGCAAACCCGATTAAAGCGGTTATGAACGAAAATGCCAGAAAAATGATTGAAAATTTTAATCTATGGAATGCAAATGAAGTGGTTATTGAATCAGGAAGCGGCTTTGTTTTTGTCGGACTTAGGGGCGGAACAAAGACGAACTTCACATTAGCTCTCATAATATCATCTTTGCTCTCTCAGAAAATAGGTGAGAGCGTGGAATTCAGCATAACTCCATACAGCATGGCCTTTTTCAATCCTTTTATCAGAGTTGAAGATGTGGAAAAAATACTGAGATCTCTGAGAGGGATACGGTCCATAGTAAAAATCGTGGCTCGCAATTCCCGCGTTTTCAAGTATGTTTTTCTGCATGTGGCCCGCAAAATGGGAGTCATAAAAAAGAGCGCCAGTGTGAGCAATTATCGGATTGATAAAATAGTGGAGCTTTATCGTGATTCCATACTCTACGAGGAGACTGTGAATAAGATAATGCACGATTACATGGACGTGGAGCATGCAGAGCGCATAATAGAAGAAATCTCTCTCGGGGTTAGAAAGGTAAAGATTCGCAATTTGAGCGCTGAAGCTGAGGCTCTTCTGAAAGCTAAGGGCGATCTTGCCACACCCACAGTTGCAACCAGACCTGTTATTGAAGCAGTTCATCGCAGATTGCTAAATGAGGAGATGGTGTTTCTCTGTCTTTCATGCAGGAGAAGTTATCACATCAAAGTCAGAGATTTTGAAAAGGCTATATGCCCATTCTGCGGCAGCGTGAAGGTTGTGCTTCTCAAACCATACGAGGAAGATTTGATTGAGAAAATAAAAAGTAGAAAAGATGATGAATTGAGTCGTGGAGACATGGAGCGATTGCTTGGCATTGAGCATCTACTCAGGCGCCACAAAAGAGTTGGTGCGCTGGTTCTTGCTGGTAGGGGTATAGGACTTAAAACCGCTGCTCGCATACTTTCAATACCCTATGAGGATGAATTTGAAGTTGTCAAAAGGGTGCTCAAAGAAGAGCTACGCTATGCAAAAAATAGGCAGTTTTGGGATTAGAAGCTCATGAACACTCCCGCCATCACAGCTGCCCACCAGAGTTCCATGAACAGCAAGGATGTGAGCCAATCAGCCGTGATGAGCCATGCAACTGCGAATAAGTATGCAGAGAGCGTGAGAATCACATGCAGAATGAGAAGTTTTTTATTTACTTCATTCTCAAATTTCATCCATCCTGTGGGTAGGGGCAGCCAGTCAAATACTGCGCCCAATAAAATTAAAGGAGGTATGTTGAGTAGAATTGCGAGGATGAATATGAATCCAGCGATGCTCACGCAGAGCATGGTTTTTACCTTGTTTGATTGAAAATCCATACTTGAGAAAGGCATGGTGAGATATAAAAAGTTTTTTAAACATCCACACATTCAGAGCATTGGTGTTGCTACATGACTGAGCTGTACGATTACGATTATCTGCTAAGTCGCGTGAGAGATGCTCTGCCGGATTCTGTGAAGCATCATGAGAGATTTGAAGTGCCAAAAGTTGAGGTCATTCATGAGGGAAAAAACACCATAATCCGCAATTTTATAGGGATTACAAAGGTGATTAACAGGGACCCTATGCACGTGTACAAATATCTAATGAGGGAGTTGGGTACGGCTGGAAACATACAGGGCGAGAGATTGGTTCTCAAGGGCCGTATATCCCCTTCAATGGTTCAGAAGAGAATGGACGCTTATGTGAATACCTATGTTATATGCTCCGAGTGCGGCTCTCCAGATACCGAGCTAAGGAAGGAAGATCGTGTTGAGATTCTGGTGTGCAAAGCCTGCGGTGCGATTCGTCCAGTGCAAGCTAAAATTGATGTGCGCACCACGGCCACATTGAAGGAAGGTGAGATATACGAGATGGAGATAACAGATTTGAGCAGAGATGGAGATGGCATAGCGATTTACGGAACTTACAAGGTATATGTGCCCGGAGCCAGAAAAGGACAGCGTGTTAGAGTCAAAATAAACAAGATAAAGAAGGGCACAGCGTTCGGCGAGATCGTGAGTTAGGATGCCAGTAGTATTAGATGCAAATGCTCTTTTAATGCCATTTCAGCGCAGGCTCAACATTGATTTGGAGATTCAAAAATTGGTCGGAGCTGTTGATATCTACGTGCCAAGCTGCATCGTGGGCGAGGTTGAAAGATTATCCAAGCGCAGGTGGGAGGCAAAGGCTGCACTGAATCTTTTGAAAAAATACAAGATATACACTGTTAAATCGCTGGGCGATGAGGGTGTGATTGAAGCTGCAAAGGCTCTAAACGCTTATGTGGTGACAAATGATCGCAAATTGATTGAGAGATTAGTGCATGGTGGAATTGGCGTGATAACGTTGAAAAATGGACATTTGGTGATAGAGTATGAATAGCATTTTGCTTTTGAGCGTTTTGAGACGTCTGGGAATGCACGGTGCTTTGGATAATCATGTGCATATTTCCACATCTGAACTGGGCACTGAGCTGGGTATGAGTCAGCAGACGGTATCCAGATGGCTGAATGAATTGGCAAAGAAAGGATGGATAGATAAAGTGAAGCGAGGACGCAATATTTATGTGAGAATTTCACCGTTGGGTGCAGGGATTTTAAAAAGAGCCTATTTTGAGTACATTACTATTTTTGGCACTCCTGAAATATACGAACTCAGAGGCATGGTTATCAGTGGAATAGGTGAGGGCAGCTTTTACATGAGCAGAGAGGGATACAAAAAGCAGGTTATTGAAAAGCTGGGCTTCAATCCGTTTCCCGGAACGCTTAATGTTAAGTTGCATACTAAGTATGTGGATGTAATTGAGAGAATAAGAGAACGCGAGGGTGTGCTTTTAAAGGGTTTTGAAGAAAATGGAAGAAAATATGGCCGTGTGCACGCGTATTTTGCGACATTGAATGATTATCTTGGAGCATTGGTTATTCCAGAGATGAGTCATTACAAAGATGTAGTTGAAATCATTTCAGATAAATCTCTACGCAAGTTGTATTCCCTGAGCGATGGTGCAGAGGTTAAAATTATGGTCTTCCTCTAAATTATGTTTTCAATTATATCCTTTGATTTCATCTCTCTGCCGCAGTATCTGCACTTTATAATTATTGGTTCTGTGGATATGACGGAAAATTCAGGAACCACTGGCTCGTTCTGATTAGTTATGCACCTAGGATTCATACATTTAACTATTCCTTTCACCTTTTCTGGAATTTTTACATGATGCTTCTCAACCACGTTGTAGTTCTCAATAACGTTTACGGTGGCAGACGGAGCAATAAGAGATATTTTGTCAATTTCTCTCTCATCCAACTTTCTATCCTCTATTTTCACTATGTCCTTCCATCCATTTTTGCTTTTCACATGCATGGCCAATGTGACAGTTGAGCCGATATCTCCCTCAATGCTTAGAATCTTGAGAACTTTAAGAGCCATTCCACAGGGTATGTGATCTATCACAATTCCATTCTTTATTTTTTGAACTTTCAGTGTTTGGTCCTGCATTCACATCACCCCCAGAACTAACGCTAAAAGAGCCATTCTCACAGGAACTCCGTAAAACGCCTGCTGAAAATACCTTGCATGAGGTGTGAAGTCCACATCAGGCGCTATTTCATTCACCCTCGGGAGAGGATGCATTATTATTGCACTCTTTTTCATCAGTTTTACAGTTTCTGTGGTTATAGAATAGCTTCCTGCCACTTTTCTGTATTCGGTTGGATCCGGAAATCGCTCTTTCTGTATTCTTGTGACATAGAATACATCAGTGTCTTTAACAACTTCCTCAATTCTATCATGAACCTCAGGGGTAGATTTCATCTCCCTTATTATGTGCTTGGGCATTTTGAGTGTTCTTGGAGATACCAAATGTATATCAGCGCCAAGTCTGCTCAGCGCAATGGCGAGAGAGTGCACAGTTCGTCCATATCTTAAATCGCCCATCAGTGTGATTTTTAAATTTTCCACATGACCGAATTCTTGGACGATGGTGAATATATCCAGCAAGGTCTGGGTGGGATGCTGTCCCGCTCCATCTCCTGCATTTATAACTGGATTTTGAGCAAAATCTGCGGCCAATCTCGCGGCACCCTCAAGCGGATGTCTGATGACAATTACATCGCTGTAAGAGTCCATTATACGAATGGTATCTGCTAATGTTTCACCTTTGGCGAGGGATGTGGACGATGGATTAGAAAACCCTATAACCTTTCCACCGAGCCTGTGCATCGCTGCCTCAAAGGATAAACGTGTTCTGGTGGAAGGCTCAAAGAACAGGTTGGCAAGTATGTATCCCTTGAGCACCTCACTCCTCTCATTACCGCGTGCTATAGGTACCATTTCCTTGGCTACATCAAAAATGCGCTCCATGTTCTCTCTGCTCAGGTCGTTCACAGATACAATATCCTTTCCTTTTAGCATCGGTGGAATATGGGGGAGAGGTATAAAAACTTTCCATATCACAGATTCTTATCCTTTCCAGAGCAAAGGTTGTGAAAGTGCTTTACACCGCCGATGGGGCCTTTCGCTATAAGTACGTCGTTAACTTGAATTTTCGTGCTCTCGGTAGGTCCAAAAATCCATCTTTTTCCTCTTTTTATGGCTATTACCCACATTCCAGTCTCGCTGGCAAGATTCAGCTCTCCAAGTGTGCGATTTACAAGCACGCTATCCTTTGCAACAGTCTCTCTTATTATGGTGATATCGCTCTCTTTTATGCTCTCCCTTATGATTGGGTGTGGCTCAATGTCTCTGAGAACGACATTCGCAATTTGGACCGCGGAGTCTGAGATTGCTTCTATACTCGTCGCTAATCTTATAATAATCAGCGCCTTTGCAGCGTTGCGCTCATCTATTGCATTGTTGATGGCCTCTTCCTGTATGCGAAAATATGTGTTATCTATTTTTTCTTCAAGATAGATAACTTCCTCTGCAATCTCCTTGTTGTTGTATATTAGAGCAGAATAAGAAAGATCAATCATCAGCTCGGAGATGTTTTTCATTTCTATAAGAAGCTCTCCTACTCCCAACTCTCCTCACCCCTTGCCACTTTTTCCATGAATTCGTATCCGTCTTCAGTACCTCTAACTATAAGCACATCGTTTGCCTTTATTCTCACATCTCCCTCTGGATCGTAAATCCATCTCTTTCCCCTCTTTATTGCGATGATTCTCACACCCGTTTCAGCCTCTATGTTCAATTCTCCAATGGTTCGGTTTATGATGTCCGATTTGTCTGAAATCATGATTACGTGAAGTTTCTCATCAGCCTGACTGAAGAGGCTTGGAAGAAACGGGCGAAGGGTTATATCCATGTCCAAAAGATACACAATATCCGTAGCCGCGTTTGCTATGTTCTTTGCTGCGTCGGCAACTTCTAAAATGCCTGACAACTGCTCTGCCTCATTTATATTATTTGCCGCGAGCATAGTTTTTATTCTGATTTTGTAAACCAAATCATCCATCTCCTTTTCCAATTTTTCCACTTCATTTGCCATGTCCTCGCTGTCAAATATTAGCGCAGAGTATGCCAAGTCCACTATCAATTCTGATTGTTCTTTTATCTCCATTAGCAGGTCTTTTACTGATTCCATTGAGCACACATACACCAAAACTCAATATAATTTTTTCGTTATTTGCGCCGATGCTCAGTAAATCGCAAGGATTGATATCTCCCAAAATATCCAGATGTGTGAACACTTTAATCAGGTTATAATTTAACAATTTTACGAGAAAAAAGTTATATTCAACGCGTTATTACTCACCTCACAAATGTCCAGCGAATACAGCGAGAAAATTGAGGCTATTATGACGAGAGAGCTTGGTCAGCTTGGAAAATTTGTGATAAAGAAGCAGTGTAAGGATTTGGGAATAGACCCCGATAACATAAAGGCCAGAGATGTTCCTAAACTTGCGAAAGCATTGGGCCGCGTGATGGTCACTTTCGGCGGCGAGGAAAAGGCTAAAGAGGTGGAAATGGAAATAAGAAGACTCATTCGGTGATTTTTGGAGGATTTTTGAATTTTGAGAGTAGAACCACTCTGCTGTCCTCTTTTTCGTCCACATAACTGTACCCTGTCTCCAAAGATAGTTCATTTGAGAACTTTCTTATTTCATCATGAGAGGGCATGTTTCCGATGTTCAGTCTTTCGCGGGAGTATCCTACGAAAACGTAAGCCTTCGGCTCAATGAACCAAGGCTCTGCCATTTCATCAAGCTTTGCGTAATCTTTGATTTGCTCCATGTTCCATCCCTTGACCAATGTGTGGCGTATAACTGTTCTAGTGTTCAAAGATGGTAACAACTCAAGAGTTTTCATTAACCTCTGCCATCCATTTTTAATGAGGGGAACCAGCAATTTCTTGTATATGTCCTCGTTGGGTGCTGCCACAGTGACATACAACTGCGTCGGAAGGGGGTTTAGATTCTCAAGCACCTCTGGCATGGTGCCGTTGGTGACTAAAAATGTGGTAAAGCCACGCTTGTGATACTCTTCAATAAGTTCGCCTAACCTTGGATACAGAGTTGGTTCACCTATTAATGATATAGCCACATGCTTTGGATTCATAGCCTCTTCCCATTTTTTAATGTCCACTCTTTCATCGCCTTTGTATCCAGTAATCAATCGCCTCTGCTGCTTTATGCTCTCTTCAACTATGAATTCCGGCTCATCAATCTCTTTGAGAAACACTTCGTTGAATCCCTGAAATCGCCAGCAAAAAAGGCAATTTTGTGTGCAGTTATTAACGGCAGGACTCATCTGTAAGCACCTGTGCGTTTTTATTCCGTAAAACTGCTGTTTATAGCAGAACCGGTTACGAAGCAAACTTTCACGGAGCCAGTGGCATAATTTCACCGCTGAATGCTTGCCCACGATGGCGTAGCCCTGTTTTTCAAGTATTCTTTTCGTCTCTGGGTCCATATACCTCAGAATTGCTGCTGTTATTTAAAATCTGTCCTTTAAACCTTTTGCATACGATGTAGGTCTCAGAACTTGAGGGAGTGGAGGCCTTGGGCTTGTGCACCTTTACCATATCAAAATCTTTGCGAAGCTTATTTTTCAGGATATGGAGCATGTCTCCCTGAAACACTTTTATTACCATGTGTCCTCCATCTCTCAAAAAAATCTTAGCGAGCTGATGCGCTCGCTCTGCCAGCTCAATGGAGCGCCCATGGTCCCAAGATTGAACTCCTGAAATTTTAGGTGCCATATCGGAGAGGAGCACATCCACCTCATCTACTGCACTTTTTATTTTTTCTATTGTTTCATTAGAAAACACATCGCCCCTTATGAATTCAACCCCTTCTACTCTCACAGGATTGATATCAACTGCTATCACTCTGCCCTCCTCGCCCACCAACTTCTTGGCCACTTGGCTCCAGCCACCGGGCGCTGCACCCAAATCCAATACCACGTATCCCCTCTTCAAAATATAAAATCTATCGTTGATTTGCAAAAGTTTGAACGCTGCTCTGCTGCGGTAGCCCTTTCTCTTTGCCAGACGATAGTAATGGTCCTTGTACCTCAATGGCTACTCTCCTCTTCAACATGCTTTTTGTAAGCTTCCACATCCATAAGCTCGTTCAGTTCCTCAGGATTGTCAATCTCTATTTCAACGAGCCAGTTTTTGTACGGATCTTCATTCAGAAGCTCTGGCTGGTCCACCACTTCCTCATTTATCGCAACGATTTTTCCACCAACGGGCATCATAACATCACTGGCGCTTTTCACAGACTCTACCACTGCGAAGGCCTCGTCCTTGTCAAAATGCGTGCCCACCTCTGGAAGCTCCACATACACTATGTCGTTTAGCTGTTCCTGAGCGTAGTATGTGATTCCAACCTTTCCTTTGTTTCCGTCAACCTTAATCCACTCGTGAGTTTTTGTGTATTTCAAATCATCTGGATACATACGAATCACCTTGCAAGGGAATGGGCAATCATAATAAAAATCTTTGCACTTGGAGTTTATGTTGGTCCATGAGAAGTTTAAGGAAAAACATGGCAAAATTAAATACCAATCTGACAATCACTTAACATGCGCGTGTTCATCACTCGCCAGATTCCAGAAGAGGGGATAAATATACTCCGCAATGCTGGATTGAAAGTTGAAATTTTCCCGCACGAAAGGCAGCCTACCAAGGAAGAGATAATTGAAGGTGTGCGAGATGCAGATGCCCTAATCTCCCTTCTCTCGGATCCCATTGATAAGGAGGTTATTGATTCTGCGCCCAAATTGAAAGTGATTGGTAATTACGCCGTTGGATACAACAACATAGATGTGGATTATGCGAAGAGAAAAGGCATCGTAGTTGTGAATACACCCGGAGTTCTTACGGAAACAACCGCAGACCTCGCATTTGCGCTTATTCTCGCAGCTTCACGTAGGGTGTTGGAGGGCCATGATTTGATTCGTGCAGGCAAATTTAAGGGCTGGGAGCCTATGCTTTTACTTGGAAAGGATGTGCATGGTGCAACTCTTGGCATTGTGGGCGCGGGACGCATCGGGCAGGCTGTGGGCAGGAGAGCACGGGGCTTTGGAATGAAAATTCTGTACTTCTCCCGCAAAAGAAAGGAGAGTTTTGAGAGAGAAACGGGAGCAAAGAAGGTTGACCTGTCAGTCCTTTTGAGGGAATCTGATATAATCTCACTTCATGTGCCCCTCACTCCGGAAACGAGGCACCTCATCGGTGAGGAGGAGTTCAGGATGATGAAAAGGGGCGCAATTTTGGTGAACACCGCAAGGGGCGCGGTTGTGGACGAGGATGCGATGATTCGCGCGTTGAACTCTGGAAAGTTGTTTGCAGTCGGGCTTGATGTGTTTCACGACGAACCGCATGTTAATCCAGAACTGTTAAGGATGAAGAATGTGGTTCTTACACCTCATATTGGCAGTGCGAGCGAGAGCACGAGGAAGAAGATGGCGGTTATGGTATGCAGCGATGTGCTCAGGGTGCTCCGTGGTGAAGAACCGAAAAACAGAGCAATTTGAGGCAAAAATTTAATACTTTCTATATTTTGTATTTTCATGCTTGGAATAATCATAAATGGAGTTGTGGATTTTGTGAGGCACAAAAGAGGAAGAGATGGAATTAAAGAACTTGAGAAAGCGGTGGATATGGAACTTCAATTCATGGACCTGAAAAATTATTCTGAGGAAGAGTTTTTGAAAGTTGCAGTTGAGGCAATGAGAATAACTGGATACGATGACATTGTGAAATTTCAGAAGGCCCTTGCTCCTACGATATGCAAGACATTGCTATCTCGCTATCCAGATATACCTAAAAAATACGAAGACTTTTACTCGTTTATGATGAATTTACCCTCTCTACACAGGTTCATGCCCACCATGCAGGCTGGAGAGAAGAAGATAGCGGTGATATCTCATAATGGAAAAAATCTGGTGATTGAGTACAACTCTCCAAATAAACTGGACCACCTGCTCATACAATTCGTAGAGGAAGCTGCAAAGTACTACGGAGAAAAAATAAACATAAAGGAGATTTCTATGATGAGCGAAGGCGCCGAAAAGACAGCAATTGATATACAGATTTTATGAGCTCATCTCCATTTAAGTTCATATTTCAAATCTCTTTCTCCATCTGGCGGGAGGATCTCCACTGTTCCATTCGTTTTGGTTATGTCCATTATGCCCATGAATGCGCCATGCCATGAGATACGAGAGTATGATGAGTACTCAGTGAGCAAAACATCCTTGAGAGTTACGATTGCTCCCTCATCTGTCTTCTCAAGAACGAATTTTCCATAGTTGAATATGGTACTGTATGTGCTCTCCGCCCTTTCCAAAAATCTGTCCATAGTCATCAAAGATGCAATGAGGTATTTGAATATCCCGAGGTCTTTGAGGGCGTATCTTCCCGCCTCTCGCACGTACTCCTCACCTTTATTCTCTCCAATCCACGCCAGTGCCTTCTCCGTGATTAAAAGAGAGACCCACTCTCCGTCCTTTGGCTGTTTTTTGATTCCTAAAAAGTTCATCATTTCCTCTTTTGCAGAGATTCCCCATTTTCTTTTCACAAATTTAATGTATCCATTCACGACCGCACCCTTTACCATTGGCTCTTTTTGAATAACCATATAACCACATGTGATTAAAGTATTTTAATTTTTATTGTTGTTAGAATATGGTTCAGTGTTTCTGAAATCTATGTGGATGCGAAAAGGCAGTAATATCTAGTGAGTGATTTGTGGACTCTAACAGGATGAATTTCCTGAAGAGAGAAATACTCTTTTCCAATTTTAACTGCTTCTCTGTCCGGAAGAACGATTGATACTTTGTTGGTTATCTCTGAGAATCTTTTAAAAGCTCTCTCGTACAGTTTGTGCACATTTTCGCCCATGGACGATGATGACCTTCCATAGGGGGGGTCTGTAACAACTGCCTCATAATTTCCACTCACATCACCCACATCTTTGACCATGAAGCGAGCATATGCTCCAAATTTTTGGAGATTGATCTCCGCTGCATGAATCATTTTTGGGTCAATATCACTGCATGTAACTTTCATTCCCATGAGACTTGCCTCTAAAGCGATTGAGCCCGTTCCGCAAAAGGGGTCAATGATATGCGAGCCGGTTTTTATGCGCGAGATGTTTATGAGAGCCCTAGTGTATCTGGGATGCATGGTTATTGGGTACGAAATTGGAAAATTTGAAGGTTTGCGAGCCTCAAAATCTTCTGCAGAAAAATCGTGCATTAAAACACCGATATGATATTTGTTCGCGATTCCCACACGAATTGTGAACTTGGGCGAGTTTAAATTAACCTTTCCTTTTATCATATTACCTACCTTTCTTTCAATTTCACTGGGACTTACATCCTTTAAACCATGATACACTCTCGCCCTCACTGCATAATCATCCATATTTGCAGTTATAGTTGGCAAATCATCTCCAGATGCGATATGTGCTGAAATGTATCTCAAAAATCCAGCTCTCCTAAGAAGTGTCCAGTCGTTCATATCTAACACAGATACTGGAAAATCCTCATCAACAATACTGTAGGTATGCCCTTCTCCCAGCAATATACCATGTATATCTGAGAGTGCAAAGTTCCGATGCTCGCCCCAAAACTCCAGCATTACTTTCATATTACACCCTGCAACTTAGCCGCCTTCACGAGGTTCTCCACCATGCATGCAGTGGTTACCGCGCCCACGCCCCCGGGCACAGGCGTGATCTTCGCCTTTTTCTCTATCTCCTCAAAATCCGCATCTCCCATCAATTTATCTCCAACCACGTTTATGCCCACATCTATGACTATGGCATTCTCTCTAACCATGTCCGCCGTTAGAAATTTGGGCTTTCCCACTGCAACCACAACCACATCAGAGTTTTTAGTCTTCTCTTTTATGTTTTTTGTTCTGCTGTGCATCACCGTGGGTGTGGCGTGGCGGTTGAGGAGCATCATTGCGAGAGGCTTGCCCACCACGGGAGTGCGGTTGATAATCGCAACGTCCTTTCCCTCCAGATTGGTGATATTCTCCAGAATTCTCACAACCGCTCGCGGAGTGTTTGGGGTCAGAATTTCATTTCCAAGAAGAAGATAGCCATAGTTCACCGGATTCATTCCATCCACATCTTTAATTGGAGAGATGGCGCTGCGCACCCGCATTGCATCGTATCCCTTCGGAAGGGGAAATTCAACCATTATGCCGTGCACATCATCATTTCCATTTAGCTCTTCAATCACATCCATAAGCTCTTTCTCGCCATCAACTCTATGGATCTCCCCTCGCATGTTCAATTTTTTCAGAGTGCGAACCTTTGATTTCGCATAAACGAGCGAAGCCTCATCATCGCCTACGATGATTGTGTGCAGAGATAAAGACAAACCTTTTGCTTCTTCCTTTGCCTTATTTTTTATACTTTTTGCCAACTCTCTGCAATCAATTATCATAATTACGGCTATTGTGAGATTCTAATTAAAATTTGTGGCAAGAAAAATAAAGATGGTTAAACTTTCTCCGCTATGGTTATGTATTCTTCTCCATACATTTTAATTGTTAGTGTCAATTTGTTTCCAGTGACTTTGTAGTGAGCGTATATCGTTATCTCAGTGCTTCCTTCCTTTGAGGTTAATGAAACATTGCCATTTCCGTTATCGTGCCATTTAAAATAAGAGGTTGTGCCATGCTGTTCAGTCTTCCCCGTGCCGTTGCCCCAGAAGGTTATATACTCTCCCTGAGAACTAACATCCTCCAAATGTCCAGAGGTTCCTTCTTTGACAATATGCCATTTTCCAACCAGAGGAGAGCCCATTAAAAAAGCCATGAATACCACTGCAATCACTATTATGGCAACCACCGCAACAGCTATTCCAACAATCAGTCCTGTATTGGTTTTCTTGGGTGCTGGTGGAGGATAATTTTGCTGTGCATAGTAGCCGGGTACATTATTTGTGGGCCCCTGTGGTGGTTGTGTCGGTTGCACATTACTCCCCACGTTATTTTCTTGGTTTTCATAATTTTCGGGTATCTCACCATTCATTCTTCATTCACCCCACTCACTATTATTATAGAATTGTATTTAAGTTTTTTTGCTATCCTGTGCTTCATTCCTCTACTTTTACTTAACTAATAAATGCCCATATGCCGCAGTTTCCCTTAATGATGTTAAAAAGTTTTATAATTGTGTGCAATTCTGCACCTATGAAAGCACTAATACTCGCAGGAGGTTATGCTCGTAGGTTGGCGCCTATCACGGATTTTGTGGCAAAGCCGCTACTCCCTTTAGGTGATAAATTGGTAATTGACCATGTGCTTGATTCCCTTAAATCGCTACCCATAAAAGAGATAGGTGTTTCTACCAACAGTTACTATGAAAAAGAGTTTAGGTATTGGAAAAGTTGTAGGAATGAGAACATAAAACTTATCATAGAACCAACAATGGGGGAGGAGGAAAAATTCGGTGCAATCGCTGGAATAAAATATGCCATTGATAGAATGGGTGATGATGATTATGTAATTTTAGCTGGAGACAACGTTTTTGATTTCAATCTTGGAAAATTGTATGAGCTGTTTATTAAATATAAGAAGCCAGTAATGGCTCTTTATGATGTGAAGAGTAAGGAAAGAGCTAAAAATTATGGTGTTGTTAAAATTGATAAATATAACCGTGTAATAAAGATGGAGGAAAAACCGCAAAATCCAGAATCTACGTTGGTTAGCACCGCTTGTTATATATTCCCAAGTAACACGGTCGTAAAAATTGAAGAGTATCTCAATGGAAAAAATAATCCGGATAGCCCCGGTTATTTTCTGTCATGGTTGGCTACAAATTATGAAGTTTATGCATACCCTTTCACTGGTTTGTGGAAAGATATTGGCAATCTTGGTGAATATAAAGAAGCTTTCAGAATGTTCAATAAATGACCAACCATCCAAAAATGGGGCTGGCAGGATTCGAACCTGCGACCGCCCGGTTTCTCAGGGCCCTTTTGGGGGTAAAGCACCTTTTCCAAAGGGGCTTTTATGAGCCGGGCGCTCTAACCTGGCTAAGCTACAGCCCCAACATACGCTGTAATGACACATAGATTTTAAAATTTTCGCTTGAAGTTTCTAAATTGGAGAAAAAGATGCAAATTGAAGACCGAGATAATACGTATCAAAAAATATTTATTCACTTTCAACATCATCTGCGTTGTATGAAAAGAGACCAATTCGGACTGCGCAGGCTCGTGCTTGATGTTTTGAAGCCCCATAAACCCTCAATAGTTGAAGTTGCGCTTAGGCTCAGTAGAGTTGAAGGGGTGAACGGTGTAAACTGCATACTCAGTGAAGTTGATCAGGAGACGGAGAATATAAAAGTTATAGTTGAAGGCCTAAACATCAACTATGAGGATCTATCAAACGCCATTGATGAGCTCGGGGCAGTAATACATTCTGTTGATGGAGTGGTGGCGGGAAAGAAGCTTGTGGAGGATGTTGAAACTCCACAAGATAAATAATCAGAGCTTTTTGACTTTTTTAGCTATTTTTATTATGACTTCAGTTTTTGGCTCGTCTGTTTCAATAACAAGTCTGCCTTTTTCAGACCACCAAAATCGTGGGTATCTTTTATCTTCAATTTCAAATGAATAGCCCAGCTCCTTAGCAGCTTTGGCAATAGTATCTATCTTTGCATCAAAAGCCAAATTTTTGGGAACTCTGCGTCCCTTGCTACGAGAATAATGAATATTAAAATATGCAGGATAAATTATCACGCTCATTGAAGAAGCACTCCATTGAGCACTCCGTGCTGCCCGGGGCGTGAGGTTATTTTCACCTTTCCTATGCTTGTCTCCACTATGGCACCCTTTGTTATAATGTTTCTCTGCGCAAAGTGCGGATCTGATGCGTTTTCAACAACATTCAATATCTTAACCTTCTCCGTCTTCCCGCTCTGTGGATTGTAAACATTAACAAAAGAATCGCGAAGTACCTTGATCTTTACATTGCCACCTCTGACTCTTACTATTTTGATTCTCCTATCTCCTATGTGCGTGAGAACTGGCTCGCGGCCAAGCTCGTACTTTCGCTTTTTACGGTACATTCTGACTCTTCCGCCTGAGATCTTGCGCAGTGACCTGCCCTGCCATATAGCCATGAAGCATCACCTTCTGTCGCATATATGGGGGTAATATTTAAACATTCTCCCCTCCACGATTTGTGTATTTCCTCCACTTTTCCTCAAGATGAGGGTCTTTGAGAGTCTCCATTACATAGTTTGCCATCTCCTCGCCCGTGGCACCGTCCTCTCTGCCCGTGACCACGACCTTCTTCTCGAAGGAGTTGCATATATCAATGGCCATATTCAGGCGCCGTGCCTCTTCCACATAACCAATATGCTCAAGCATCA
>CAYRMJ010000024.1:0-17951 GCA_964425415.1 uncultured Thermoplasmata archaeon
AAATACGATTCAACTCCCAAATTTTTCAACTCTATTTTGCGGCTATTTCTCCATTTTTTAGCGGATTTTTTGTCGCTGTGTACCCATTCATTGTATATTTCCCTAAGTGCATTCAAAATATTCGGGTTACGAAGTCTTCCATATCCACTTAGTAAAATATCACACGCATAGTCTTCCCTTCCATTTCTTGCGCTTGCATAGGCTAAAAATATGTAAACATTGTAGTTATTTTGCATCTCACCCAACAGCGGATAGAGATTGCTGACTGCCTCGCTATATCTCCTAAGATAAAGTGCTGAAATGCCCCGATAATACCTTCCAATTTTGCTGTTTGGCTCTATCGCAAGAAGCTTTTCTGATAGTTCATACATCTTACCATAATCACGCAATCCGTAAGATAGCTGTAGCGCATACTCTATAACCTGTTTTCCTTCACCAACGTGCTCTATCAAATGCTCGTAAATCACCTTTCTAATTTCAAGTAAATACTCATTGAACTTATTTGAGTATTCAACATATCTGTCCCTCTCAGTTATATAAATGGGATCCATTGATGTTGCGTATGAATAGTATAGATTCTGATAATAAGCTGCGACTGAAATCAAATAATTGCCCCAGCTAATCACCATTTCCGTGTTTGAACCAAGCTCAATTGTCTTTTGAAATGCCAAAATGGATTCTTCAAAGTTTCCAAGATGAAGATCTGCTGCCGCCTTTCCGAGCCACGCCACATTGTTATTGATGTTATTTGAAATGGCATCTTCAAATTTTCTCTTTGCGTCTTTGTAATTTCCTGCTTTTAGAGATATCAAAGCAAGCTCTGTCTCACCCCTATCTTTATCAGATACTCCGTTCACATACACAACTTTCTTTTCCTCTTCTATGTAAACAACCGTACCGCAGTACTCGCACATTATTATTCTATCATCGGGCGATTTTGGAACAAGATTGGCCCCGCAGGTGGGACATTTCAGTTCTTTGAGCTGCACATTCATCCCCTGCAAAGGGTATGAAAAAAAAGCAATATTTACTTTATGGCTGCAAGCTCCCTTATGCTTGCAAATCTGCTTTTCAATCTTTGAAGCGCGTAATCAAGAGTGTCCTTTGCGTTTAAACTCCCGTCAGTTTCAAACTGGAATATGAACTTTGAATCATCCTCTCTTATCTCAGGACTGTCAAAGGATACAACTTTTGCCAAACTTTTGCATTCAACATCATCCGTGAATATTATCTTGTCTTTGTCTTCATACAAAACGCTGTGAGGACACTCATTCTTTACTTCTTCCCAGTGTTCGCTTTCTTCCTTATTAACCACAATCTCCCTGTGGTACTTATAACTCACACCGCTGGTGACCTGCCACTTAGCATGCTCTTTTGCAGTGCCCATTATGGCTTCTGCTTCCAAAAGTATAGCTTGATTGTCTTTCAACTTCACTATGGGAATGAGGGGATCTACAGGTCTGTATTTATCATCTCCCACAGGAGTCAAATCGCCCGAATATACCGTGGCAGGCCCATGCTTGTTAAGTGTGTATGTCACCGTACACAGAGGACAGCCTTCATCCGGAGGATGATTGCAATCTTCCCTGAACTTCATATTCAAATCAGTGGGTAGCGGGATCAAACCAAGACGATGTGCAATTATCTCGTCAAAAAGAGGCGTGGTGGAATCATAAACTTTTCCGTCTTGGTCTCTTATCTGCCCGTGATGGAATATAACCTTGTGGATGGCCAGCTTGGGTATGTCATTTATCAGTGTTCTCCGAAGAGCATTTGCCTGCGACGGTGTTATGCCCTCCACTTCAAATCGTATGTACCTATCGTGAAGTTCCAGAATCTTCAACTCCATTTATATCCTCCTTCCTCTCTTTCCACCGGGCTTGCGGGTGGTGTCGTGCGGTATGGGCGTGACATCCTCAATGCGGAGAATCTTCATTCCAGCCCTCGCCAAGGCTCTTATTGCTGCCTGAGAACCCGGTCCGGGAGTTAAGCTTCTGTTTCCACCCGGTGCGCGCACTTTCACTATAATCTCAGTTATCTCCTTTTCCTTCAACTGCTCTGCAACCATCTCCGCTGCGCGCATTGCCGCGTAAGGTGAAGATTCCTCTCTATCAGCTTTCACAACCATTCCGCCAGAAGCCTTAGCCAAAGTCTCAGCCCCGGTTATATCCGTGACGGTAATTATTGTATCGTTGTGAGACGCATATATATGAACAACTCCAACTTTACTTGCCATTACTGTTCACCCCCCTCTGCAACCTCTTCCTTGGTAGGCGCACTCTCTATCACCTGCGGCCTCATGGGGTGCATTTCATCTGCAAGAGGAGAATGCTCGTGATACTCTATAAGAGATTCTTCCTCCTTTCTCACCAAATATCCGGGGATTGTCACTCTCCTACCACCTATGGATATGTGACCATGAACTATGAACTGCCTAGCCTGCTTAGGCGTACGAGCCAGACCCTTTAGGTAAACTATTGTCTGAAGTCTGCGCTTCAGGATGTCCTCAACATTGAGAGACAATATCGCATCAAGAGTTGCATTGCCCTCGTCCAATATGCCGAGTCGCGTTATCTTATCAAACAACTGCTTTTGTTGGCGCTCTGCCTGCTCGTCCCCGTACCTGAGCTTTGCCTGAAGGTACCGAGCCTGAGCTCTGAAGTTCCTGAGCAGAGATTTCGCTTTCCAAATTTCCCTCTTGTTTTTCAGCCCATACTTCTTTTTGAGTTCCCACTCTTCCTTTATACGCTCAGCTTCCCAAGGATGCTTTGGAGTTTCATACTTTTTCCTGTTAAATCTTGGGTCTCCCATGATTTTCACCTCTTCTTACGAGATACACCAACAGCCAAGCCTCTGCGGCCGTTAGCTCTTGTCCTCTGACCGCGCACAGGCAATCCACGCTCGTGCCTTATTCCACGATAAGCCCTAATTCTCTTAAGCCTGTTGATATCATCCTGTTTCTGAAGGTCAAGATCAGTTGAAAGCAAGTGCTTGTCCTCTCCAGTAAGATAATCCTTTCTGTGATTTTTCATCCATGATGGAAGAAACTCTTCAAGCTTCTCTTCAACCAAAACGCGTATTCTCTCTATATCTTCATCGCTCAGATTTCCTATCTTTTCCTTGGGATTTAGCTTTAGCTCACGCACTACTGTTTCAGCAACCCTGTACCCTATACCCTTAATTCCCTGCAGCGCGTAGAGCACAGGTCTATTACCGTCAATGTCCGTATCAGCCATCCTAATAATGTACTTGAACTCGGCCATGATTATCGCCTTAGTGCCCTAAAAACATTCCCATATATATCTATTTTCCCCTCACCATCTTCATGGCTAAGTGTTTCCAACGCCATTTTCATCGTGCCCAGCCCATGCTTCTTCTAACCGCTTCTTTCCATCGTCGGTATCTTTTGTCACGCCATTTTTCGCTCTTTTTGGGGAAGTACTCATCATAGTTAGGAGCATTTACCTCGCCAATTTTCAGTTCTCCCATGCCAACTGCTGCCGCCAGCGCTGCACCCCGCGCCGTCATCTCCGACACAGTGCTGACTTTCACAGGAGCGTTCAAAATATCTGCCTGAAACTGCATTAGAAACTGATTTTTGCTCATGCCCCCATCAACTCGTAGATTTTGTATTTCAACTCTTTTTTTTATGAGCTCCACCGTGTCTCTGACCATGTAAGCAACTGCCTCCAAAGCGGCCCTTGTTATGTGCTTCTTTTCTGTGTATGGTGTGATACCCAATATCGCGCCCCTTGCTTTCGGGTCCCAATATGGAGATCCAAGTCCTGAAAAAGCTGGAACAATGTAAAGAGAGGTCTCATCCCCTATTTCATCACTCCACAGTCCCATTGATTTTAGCCATTCAACCATGGTGCCCGAGGATAGAATACTACCTTCAATGGCAAAGGTTCTCTCTTTATTCCAACTCCAAGCAACCGTGCTTATCAATCCTTTCTCATAAACCAACTCACTACCAGTGTTGGCAAGCAAAAATGTGCCCGTGCCGTATGTAGCCTTAGTATCTCCTCTATTAGTGGCTGAGTGCGCGAGAAGTGCCGCTTGCTGATCACCAATCATTCCACTAATGGGAACTTCTTTTCCATTGAGTTTGGTATAACCCACCACCTCTGCAGAATCTACAATTTCAGGTAAAATAGCATCAGGAATATGGAAGATATCAAGAAGCTCATCGTCCCAATCACCTCTGTGAATGTTGTAGAGCATTGTGCGGGAAGCGTTGGTATGATCAGTAAGGTGAACTTTTCCACCCGTGAGATTCCACAGAAGATAACTGTCCACTGTGCCAAACATCACCTCTCCTTTTTCAGCCTTTTCTCTCAATCCTGACACATTATCAAGAAGCCATTTAATCTTTGATGCTGAAAAGTACGCGTCCATCTCCAATCCTGTTCTGCGCCGTATTTCATCGCCCCATTCCTTGGCTAAATCTTTCATCATATTTGCTGTTCTACGACATTGCCAAACAATAGCATTGTGCACTGGCATTCCATTTTTATCCCAAATTACAGTTGTCTCTCTCTGATTTGTTATTCCAATTGCCTCCACATTTTCATTTGCTTTTTTCAAAATATTTTTCAACTCTGCCCAAACCCCCGCCATGTCCTGTTCCACCCACCCTTCCTGCGGATAAAATGTAGCGATTTTACTCTTGAAAACCTGTCTCTCTTTAAATTCCTCATTGAATATCGCAACTTTGAGGTTTGTCGTGCCTTCATCTATGGCCAGATACATGATTCAAGGAATAGCATCAACAATTTATCTTTTTATATGAACATCAACCTGCGGATATGGTATTTCAATTCCCTTCTCTCTGAACTTTTGGACTATCTTCTCACGAAGGTTACTCATCACAATCCACTGATCAACTAAATTATCAATCCACACGTAGAGAGTGAAATTCAAGCTTGATTCACCAAATTCCCTGAACACAACATTGGGTTTGTAATCTTCGTCTTTCAAAACATGCGGATTTTCCTCTGCAACTTCCAAAAGAGCGTTTATAACTTCTCTCACATCACTGTTGTAGGAAACTCCCACATCTATTCTCAGCTTAAGTTTTGTGTCGGGTCTGCTTAGATTTATTATTTTGTGATTTGCAATGATGTTATTTGGAATGTAAACTATTGTGTTTGCAAAAATATCGTAGAGCTTGGTGCTTCTCAATCCCACATCTCTGACTCTATATACACGGTCATCGTCCTCTAAAAGTATGAAATCGTCCACATCCAGTGAGCGGTCCAACAGAATGTGCACACCCGAGAAGAAGTTGGCCATGGTGTCCTGAGCTGCAAAGCCAAGTATGATGCCAAGCACACCCATGCTTGCCAGAAGTACAGTGACATCAATTCCCAAAGCTTGAAGAACCATCAATCCTCCCAAGGAGAGGATTATCGCAATACCCACCTTCTCCATTGCTGAAATCATGGCACCTTCCATCTTTCCAATTCTCCTACGGAAGCGAAACGCATATCGTATTATCAAATCCCTGTAAAATCTGTAAATAAGCCAAGTAAGTATGGTTATGCTCAAAACATTGTAGATTAGATACACATCTGATATCACACCGCTGCTCAGTGGAAATATGAGAACTGATGAGTATATGCCATATATTATAATCCAAATAACCACCGGTGTGTGCAGGATTTTAAGTATTACATCGTCAACCTGCGTTTTTGTGATTTTAACGGCTTTCTTTAGACCCAAAAATACAATATAAGCAACCACACCCAAAAATATCCAGAATATAACAGCATTTAGAAAACTGCCCCAATAGCCCCACTCCTCTGGAAAAGGTATGTTAAAGTAGAAATTTTCAAAAAGGTGCACTTTGAAATGAACAGTGACATCAATTATCGTTTTTTCAATCAATCCTGTGGAATTGTATATGTAAACTGTCAAAAAGAACAGCCATTTTTCCTTTGTGCTCACCCTCGGCGCGGTGAAAGTCACGCACACCTCTTGAGCGGAGTGTGATTGTATTATTCCACTCTCAGAGTCGCTTTTTATGTTCCACCCTTCCCCCATGGGTAAAATAACACTGTAAAATACGGATTGATTTTTATTGTTAAATATTGCAAAATGCACCTCAAAACTGTCTCCAGCAGACACATTTTTTTCAAAGTGCAAGGGCGAGACCTCAGAGTCACCTATTCCTGACGTTACAATGAAGAGGAATATAAACGCAATCGCTACAAGCACAAATCGGAGACGCATTTTCAATCAGATATGGAAAAAAAGTATAAAAAGGTATCAGAGCACAAAGAAAGATGCAAAGATAAGTGAGACTATGCTCATCAATTTTATGAGTATGTTCAACGATGGTCCTGCGGTATCTTTAAGTGGATCTCCAACCGTATCACCCACAACCGCAGCCTTGTGCGCGTCGCTTCCCTTTCCGCCGAACTCACCCTTTTCAATGTACTTCTTCGCATTGTCCCAAGCGCCACCTGCATTTGCCATGTAAATGGCAAGCAGAAAGCCGGATGCTATTGAGCCTGCTAAAAGACCACCAACCGCCTTTGCACCAAGGCCCGGAGTCACGCCGATAATCACAGGAATTACAATTGCAAGTATCGTGGGAAGCATCATCTTCTTTATTGCCGCGTGGGTAGATATCTCAATGCAACGATTGTAATCAGGCTTTGCCTTTCCTTCAAGTATGCCCTTTATTTCTTTGAACTGTCTCCTAACTTCGTTCACCATGTCCTCCGCGGCAACGCCCACGGCCTTCAATGCCATCGCCGAGAACAGAAAAGGCATGAGCGCACCTATGAAAATTCCCACTGTAACTGCCGGATCTGATATGTCCATGGTTATGCTCTCTTTGAAGGAGTGCGTGTATGTTGCAAAAAGTGCTAAGGCAGTTAGAGCTGCAGAGCCTATAGCAAATCCTTTGCCAATAGCTGCTGTGGTGTTGCCTATAGCATCCAGACCTTCAGCTCTCTCTCGCACTTCCTTTCCGAGATGTGCCATCTCCGCTATTCCTGCGGCATTATCCGCAACTGGGCCGTAAGTGTCCATGCTGAGAGTCATTCCCAGAGTGCTGAGCATACCCACTGCCGCAAGAGCTATGCCGTAAAGGCCCGCAATGTAGTAGGCCACCATTATGGCAGCGCTGACAGTAATTATGGGTATCACCGTACTAAGCATACCCACTGCCATTCCGGTTATCAAGTTTGTAGCTGCCCCAGTTGTGCTTGCCTTGGCTATTTCACGGGTGGGCTTGTACTTATCCGATGTGTAGTACTCTGTGGCAAATCCTATGACTATGCCTGCAACCAAGCCGCCAATCAATGCCACATATATCTTGAACCATTCAACAGAAGTCTTATTATCGCCAGAGAAGGATATAGTGTAACTTGGGCCCAGATAATATATGATTATCCCTGAAATAATCATCATAACTACCGCGCTGGTTACAACACCCATGTTCATGGCATTTGAAGGGTCCCCCTTTCTCATTGAAACTACCACAACTATACCTATGAGAGATGATATTATACCTATTGCTGCAATTAAAAGAGGTAGTAAAGTTTCTATTGAAGATATGGTTGCAAACATCAGGCCTATGGCAATGGTTGCTATTATTGAATCTACATAACTCTCAAACAGGTCAGCACCCATACCCGCTGTATCTCCAACATTATCTCCCACATTATCCGCAATAACGGCTGGATTTCTCGGATCATCCTCCGGTATTCCTGCCTCTATCTTACCCACCAAATCCGCACCAACATCCGCAGCCTTGGTGTATATGCCACCACCAACTCTCGCAAAAAGGGCGATGCTGCTGGCACCAAATCCGAAGCCGAATAGAATATTGGATATGTCAGAATTTGAACCGAATGCAATGAATATGGCACTCACACCCGCCAGTCCCAAACCTACCACCGTTAGGCCCATGACTGCACCGGAGGAAAAAGCAACTCTAAGCCCTGAGGAAGTATCTTTCTCCACCGCTTTTGCAGTTCTCACATTTGCCAAAGTGGCAATTCTCATACCCACATTTCCAGCAAGGGCTGAGAGAATGGCACCCACAACAAACGATATGGCGGTGTATGGACTTATTCCACTACCTTTATAAAAGCTGCCTGCGTACAACAATGACGCAACAACTACGATGTATATTACCAGATACTTGTACTCAGCATTCAAAAATGTCATTGCACCATGCCTTATGTACTCTGCAATCTCAACCATTGCGCCTTCTCCAGCATCTCTTCTCTTCACATACACAGCAAACAGCAACGCCACAACTAATGATAAGAGACCAACACCCAACGCTATGTACTTAATCATCTCCATCACCTTTTTTTGTGGGAGATATGCCCATAAAATATAAAATTTACTGGCTAATCCGACCTCTAACTTTAACAGCCTTTCCCCTATTCTCCTCAACCATATCATACGCGCTCATTCGCGCAATGCCCCAGCCTCGCACCTCGTCCTTATGCACTATGGCTACTTCATCTCCTTCGCGAATGTATGGATCGGCACTTAAAACACCTACCGCAAAGACATCACCTTCCGGATAGAAATCTTCAATTTCCACTCTGTATCTTTTTTCGCAAGATAATATTTCTGCACTTTTTTTGGTCAATGTGAGCATACCTCTATGAATATCGTATCCAAATAGCCGCTCACCTGATTTCCATACATCAATTCTCGGATATCGCCCCTTTATTTTAACATCCGAGAAATCATCACAACATCCAAACTGAAATTTAGCAAGAGAGGATAGATTATTACGAAGCACCCGGTTCCAAGGAACTCTGTATCCCAATTTTGATGTCTGCTCAGCAAGCTCTGAAGTATCCATTCCCCATATCATCCTTGCACCATATTTCTCCAGCACTGGCTCTAAAAATCTCATGCTATCCGGAAGATATGATATGATACCCTCATACTCAAATTTGTTTAAGTACCACTGCAACATATCTTTGATAATCATTTTTTCCTCCTCGTACCAGTGCCCTATCACAGGAATATCGTAATTTTTTGCAGGGTAGAATGACTCAAGTTCCCGAGGCACAATACCCAAAGGAGAAGTGAGTATTACTTCGTGCATTGTAGATTTTGTGTATTTGGCCATAAGTCTGTGAGATTTGGATAGAGAGTAGGGCTTCTTTGCAGAGCACGGAAGGAGGAGAAGGTGCTTCCCATAGTCTGGCTTTTTGTATCTTTCCATTAATCTTTTGCGCCATCTCAAAATATCGGGGCGATAGAGAGAGTTGTGGCTCACAGCATTCACCGAGTCCAAATAGATTGGATAAAACCTCTCAACTTCTTCGTAATGATACATATCCAAGTACCTGATTATTTCCTGAGATTTGTTATCAGGTATGCTCTCAACAAACTCTCTAAGTCTATTCTCTTTAAATGCCGATATCATCATATCAAAAATAATTTTTGAGTTTTCAGAGCAACTTTGTGATTTGCCCCAAAGTGAGTGGCACTGTACCTGCTCCATGCAATCATCAAACACATCGTAGCCTAAATAAAAGAGTACTGGATACAGAGAAGATGGTACTGCGGGTGCATAGAAAATAGCTTTGTAGCCGTAAATTTCTCTTATTTTCAAAGTGTACTCAACAAAATCACGCGTGTTGCGAAGTAAAGTGTTTACGTTCGGAATGAGGTAAAAATCATCTGATATCTTTATTTCCGTCTGTTTGATAGATGGCGAATACAGAACATTTCTACGAATTGTCCTTCCAAAAATTTCAAAACTGTCCTCATTTATTTTTACATCATTTTCGCATCTTAGAAGCAGAGGAGTGGAAAATGACTCTTCGTACTCTTTTGCCAAACTAAACCTCTTTTTAAGCATATCAATCAAACTTGAACTCCTGACCGCAGACCTTACACTTCTTTATTCTCTTTGCACATGGCACATGATACACTGCACCGCAATTATCACAGACTACAACATCCAAATTCATAGATGGAAGAATGGTTCCACGACACAGCGCACATTTCACCTTCTCCGTAGCTTTTTCCACATGATAACCCTTTGATTCCTTCTTCTCTTCAGCTTTTAGTTCCACCATCAGGTCATACTCCTTTCCATCAAATCTATAATATTTACCCATCACTCTTGTGAACACTCCATGTCCTTTCCTTAAGGACAACTCCACTTCTCCCTCTGCGCCCTTTTCAATTTTCAGTATTTCCACAACTTCATCTGATACGTATGCACCTCTAACGGACAAATTCACATTTTGTGCATCCACATTGCCCACATTTTTCACGGTGAGCTTGCCAATATGCACACCATCTTTTTCTTCTCCGATCTCCAGAGATACTTCAATCTTGGGTTCAAGGGTATCAAGCAACGCGCTTACCTTTGAACGCAGATTGTTCAAATCAACCCTCGCCTTTTCCATATTTAGGGGCGCTTTTTCTTCAATTTCTTTAAGTTGAGAAATCAAGTATCCTACCTTCAATCCCAAAGACAGTGCAAGGCGTAGCTGGTCCTTAACCTCCTCAACCCTCTTTCCAAACTCTTCTTTGAAAACTTTGTATCTCGCAATATAATTATTTGCATCTTCATACACTTTGAAAGCATCTATATAGCTTCCAACTTTTCTGAGCCTCTCCATGCGGTTCACATAATCCTCAGCAAGCTCTTTGCTGTACTCACCCACCCTCTTGTTAATCTTAAATTCAAGGGTCTTCACATATTCATCAAGATATCTCTTGAAACTGCTCTCCACCTCCTCCAACATCTTGAATATCTCCCCATAATCCCTTTCTTCCACCAATGACAAAATCTCGTAAAGTTTTGTATGATACTGATCCATGTTTATACCATAGCCTTCATACTTGTCAAATTCCGATTTGAGAGAATCTACTTTGTTCTTTATAAGTTGTGGCATCACACTCTCAAGCCTGTTCTCAACAGAGTACATCTCCTCAAGACAGTGGCTTGGATCTTTAAGCTTCAGCTCCTTAAGTTGCATTTCTGTACTATCCAGATCTATGGGCGCGGATATTCTCATGTTTCTGAGCAATCTCTTAGTCTTCTGAAGCTCTGTGATTCGGCTATCGCATACCTCCTGAAGCTTGCGGTCCAAATCCTTCTGCATCTCGCTTATCTTTACCTTTATGCTCTCATAGTCCCCCTTCTCAAATAATTTGTCCATTTCCTCCATTCTATCCTTAAAATAGTCATCCAATCCCGTCCTCTTTATCAAAGTTATCATTTTACTATAAACACTTTTATATCTATTAACTGCCTCAATCATGAGCATTTTTGCTTCAGTATAGCATTGATCCACGAGCCTTAGTGAGTTTTGATAGTTCATGTTTTTGAACTCTTCCTTTGCTTGATTGAAGATTTTCAGCACATCTCGCACGTCCATGCCCAAACGATGGGCTTTCATTACCATCTCCCGTATCTCCTTGTTCTTTTCCTTTATGTAATTTATAACTCTTTCAATTTCAGATATTTTATCGCTAACTTTCATTGAACGCTGAATGGATTGCTCATAAAGGCCCTTGAGAAACAGCTTCTTTGAGTATTCATACTCTTTAATTATATCATTCGGCAATATTTTACTCATGGACTTGATTTTAGTTTCCAATCTCTTCAATATTCCATACGCGGTATTTTTCTGAATATCATACTTCTCTATCTCACCCACCGCGGCCATCGCCTTGTTAAGAGCATCAACATACTTTTTCTCCTTCAGATATGCCTTTGCTTTGTTGAGTATGCTCTCTGGAGTGGTAACGTCCTCGCCCCTGCGCCTCCGCGAATCTAACTCTTTCTCAACACTAACAATCAGAGAACGCACTTTCTTGTACAGCGCGGCCTCTATGTCTCTAATTATTCTATTGGTTTCTGCTTCCACCTTTCTCATGTCTGAGTATGAAGACAGTGCATCAAGGTCCTTTTTATACTGCGAAACGTCTATTCCAAGGGAGATTGCCATATCCATGTACTTCTTTATTTTGCTTCTTGCCTCTGCCATCTTTTCATTTTTCTCATAAACACTGGCAATTTGAGATTCAAGTTTCTTGAGTATATTTAAAGCATCAAGATACTTCCTTTTTATGAACAAATCTTTGGCGTTTTCCAAATCATCCATGTTGATCTTGAGATCGTATCCCTTGCCCTTGGCATCGTAAATATCAGTCTCTATCTTACCTATGTAATCAGTCAGTATGGTCTCAACATGTTCCCTTAACTCAGAGAGTATCTTTTCACCATATTCAGCAAGATTTGTGTACTGCATATCCTCGTACTTTGAGTAAAAATCAAGGGTACTCCTCTTGAACTCATTTCCAAGCCCCAAATCCCTCATAACCTTTCCAATCATATCAAGCTCTCTGCGAACGTTTTCAATACGCGCACGATTCTCAAGCTTATCAGCCCTGTTTATACATTCAACTGATAATCTCTCCGCCTCCGCAAAGTTGTTCGCTTCAAAATTGTTCTTTGCGTCCACCAGCAACTTTGCCACACTTTTCACGTTGGCACCCATTTCCTTTAGCTTGGCCACCCGCTTAGCCGCATTTACCAACTGAGAATAAGCGCGCTCAGCCTCGTCACGGAGCATTCTTGCCTTCTCACGCGCGTCCACAGAGTACCGGATCGCACTTTCAAAATCGCCCTTCTCTATGCTATCCTTTGCCCTCTTCAACAGGGTCATTATACCTTGCTTTCCAATATCCACACCCAGCCTCTTTGCTGCCGCCGCAATGGCCTTGGCGGAATCAAACGTATCTTTAGCCACAAGATTTTCCAATGCTTTAAGCGCCTCTTCACTCCTGTTAATGTAATCTTCAGCCTTGACAACATCCTTCTTTTTGAGAGCTACCTCCGCCCTCTCCACATAACTCAAAACCTCCGTTACATTGCCCCCAGCGCTTCTGAGAAACTCGGCTTTTTCTTTCATCTTTGCGATCTTCTTTTTGTATTCATTGCCCTCAATTTCAAAAATAAGCTCTTTTATTTTCTTAATCTCGTCAAATGTGCCACCCAGATCTCCATTCTCAACCCTAGCAAACGCCGATTTCAAAGTTTCTTTTATTCTCTCATCTTTGTATTTGGAGGTTCTTTTTTCCAGCTCTTTCAGATAATCTTCAATCCTCGTGTAAATGTCCTCTTCAATCTTTCTCAATGATAAAATTGCATCCTTATAATTTTCATCAGCCATCTGAACCTTCGCATCTTCCATCGCCAGTTTGAGGTCCTCAACAGCCATTTTCTCCTGCTCTGCAATCTCAACCATTTTTGATAGTTCTGTGTACAGAGCCTGCGCAATGTCCTTTAAACTTGATTTTATAACATCCCTCAATTTGTTCAGCAATTTTTCAGCTTCTTCTGCATTGCTCTCAAGGGTCTCCTCTATCTTTCTAACCGATTCATCAACGCCTTCAAGAATTATGTTCTCCTTCTCAAGGTCCTTCAACTCTGTTTTTATTCTCTTTATTTCCTCTTTGAGTTGTGTGTAAAGGTCCTTCTTTCTCTTGACCATGTCAATGGTCTCTAAAACCACATCGTAAGCCTTCTTGTGTTTTCCTATTTTAAGGAAGTTCCTCGCATTATCTATTCTCTTCAAGAATGGATTTATGTCAATACCCTGATTCTTTGCCTCAATGAACAGCTCTCTGGCCTGTTTGATAACCTCCAAAACTGCCTGAAACTTCTTCTTTTCAGCTTCCTCAGTGGCCTTCTTTATAAGCGCAACAGCGCCTTCAAAATCATCTGATTCGTACTTTTCCTTTGACTCATCAAGATACTTCAAGGGTTCGCTTATATCTATGCCCATGGCTTTACCCTCTTCAACTATCCTCCGTGATATATCGTAAAGCTTTCTGTAGAAGAATTCAAAGGATTTTTTAGCACTCTTCAAATACTCTTCAGCAGCTCTAAGCGCTCCAGAGTAGTTTCCAGAGTCCATAAGTTCTTTAATCTTACCCTCCGCATCCCTATCCACGGGCAAATTGAAGTGCGCAGAAGCTGCAATTTCAATTATCTTTTTGGTCTTGCTTACAATCTCATCAATTTTATTCCTTATTTCTTCAATTGCTTTGTTCTCTATCTCCTTTAATTTCAGCAAAGTCTCTGCATCTTTTTTATCTCCCAATGCATCAACCTCGGCTGAAACCCATTCCATCCCGGGCAAAACTGAAAAAACATCTTTGAGCTCTCTCTCAAGGTGATTAACACTTTCTTCAATTAAGAACACGATGTTTTCTTCAATTTCTTTCAAAATCTCAAAGCTTCGCTCAGGATCCTCCTCTATTTTTTCCTCAGCCTCTTTCAAATTTGCACGAACCTTGATTGCTTCCTCCTCCGGCACGGAACTCAAAATCTTCTCAATTTCTCTTTTTCTATCCTCATAAACAGATTTTACCACATTAATCAATTTTTTGTCAAGTTCTTCAAAGACCTCTATGGCCGCATCCATATCCTTCAGCTCATAATATTCCTTTCCTTTTTTGAACTCGTTCTTCAAATCATCAATATCTTTTGCACCCTCAACAAGGCCAAAATGTTTCTCTATCTTTTCCATTAAAGCATCGCATCTCTCCTTCTTCTCCCTAAGAATTTGCGCTTTTTTCTCCAGCTCCTTTTCAAGCTTGAGCCTGCTGAGGTATGGGGTTGGCAACTTTCAAACCTCCAGTTGCGTAATGAGATTTTACAATTTAATACTTACCTTATTTCGTAAAGGTCTTCCAAACTCTCAACCTTCTGCTCTTCCACGAATGGAACCTTTATTCCAGTAAGCACAACCAGTATTCTTATGCGCTCGTTGTACTCAGGATCTACCCTCGCACCCATGGATATGCGAGAATTATCTTTCAAGAACGATGATAGTGTGTCCATCGTTGAGTGAATCATGCTCAATGTGGCGTCCTCTCCCACCGTGATGTGTATGAGTGCACCGTTCGCAGTGCTATAATCCACATTCAAAAGAGGATTGTTCAGAGCATCAGTTATGACCTTTCTTATATCATTTGTTTTGCCTTCACTTATTAACAATGTAGATAGACGACCACGACCCATGATGTACTTCACATCGGAGAGATCAATGTTTATAAGAGAGGGCTTGGTTATTATGTCCACAAACGACATTATCGCGTAGCTTATGAGCTGGTCCATGACCAAAAAGGCTTCGTTGATGGGGCGGTTTGGAACTATCTCCATCAGCTTCTCGTTCTCCAGAACTATGACCGTGTTTGAGCTCTTTATCACATTTTTCAATCCTTTCCTAGCTTTCTCCACGCGGCCCTTTTCAATTTTGAATGGAATGGTAACTATGGATATAACTATGGCACCCTGCTCTCTCGCAATGTCCGCAATCACAGGGAGCGCACCTGTGCCAGTACCCCCTCCGAGTCCCGCAGTTAGAAACACAATCTCCGCTCCTTGAAGCAGCTCTCCAATTCTGTCCCTTGCCAGTATTGCACTCTGCTCGCCAATATCCTCATTTCCACCCGTACCCATGCCAGTGGGAGTCTTTAAAAGAACCTTCGTGTCCGATTCAATCATTCGCAAATGGGGATAATCGGTGTTTATCGCTATGGTGGGAACTTCTAGGCCCAGCCTCTTCATTCTGTTTATCGCATTGCAACCTGCACCCCCAACGCCCACCACAAGAATGTTTGGCTTGTTTATGTGGTGCGGAACCTCGTAATCTGTGTATTCTGACACACGCCTCAATATGGATGTGAAGCTCATTCTTTACCCTCCTCGTGCTCCTTCTTTATTCTCTCTATCTCCTTCTTTATTTCATCCTCAGCCGATTTTGAAACCATCTTTCTCACATACTCTTTAACTGCCAGACGAATTGCATCATCCAAATTCACAGCTTCAACATCCCCCGATTCCACAAGCTCCACTAACATTGCCACTGTCTTTTTAGGAAGGTCCACGCTCACGCGCTCTATGTTCTGGGGTGCAAACTTAACAGCTAAAAAATCCTCTATGGCCGCACGCACCACATCGGAGATGTTCTTGTACTCTCCCTCCTCAACGAGCCTCTGCAACTTATCCGCTGCTGATTTTGAAAGCCTTATCGTGATTCTGGCGGAATCTGACATTTTTACTCACTTCTCCATTTCTTTGTCCGACACTAAGTATGTAAAATGCCATATTTATACTTTTCCACATCTTCACTCATCTTGCGCACGCCCATTTGATGCAGCAATCCGAAACTTTTTTAATTTTTACTATATTAACCCTCCGAAATGGAAGTGGTCACATTTGAAATTTTATTTGAAACTCTAAAAAAGTTGCTGGTAAAGAGGGGTATGGATATAAAAGAGGTGAAAGACCTTGCATTTTACATTCTCAGTTTTTTCGGATTTGGAGATTATGTAGTGGACAACATGCTTGCACCTTCAGACAGGCATGTTTTCAACATGCTGGAAGAGATGGGAATTTTGAGAACATTTGAAGATGAGGTGAATATCACGCGGGGCAAAATTTGGAGAATACATTACTGGACGTACAGAAAGGATGTTATTGAGCACATTTTTACGGGGGAAGAGGAGGAAGAGGAAGAGAATTTGGAAGAGCTGTACGACAAAATATTCAAAGAGCATGGAGAGATTTGATTGCTCAGGATGTTGGAAGGAAATAAAAGCTATGGCCTTTGAACTGCTCTGGTTGCTCACCAACGCGCCAACCGTAAGCGGTTGATTCGGCAGGATAGTACCATTTTCCATTGTATTGAAAATACGAGTAAGAGCCGTCATGAGTGTGTTCTGGATGCCCTGTGGTGAGATTTACCCACGGCTGAGCGTGGCCTTCTGAGCCCAAATCGTAGAATGCAAAACCCCCACTAAGTCCCGATGCTTTTATGAGACTGAGGTACAGAATGGAATCATCAAGACACTCTCCTGAACGAAGAACGAGGGTCTCCACAGGGTACTTTGCTGGGGTATCCACATAATAGTATGTTCCCGGAACATTGGTAAGATTACCATAAATCTCGCCGTTGCTCCCATAACCTATTTTGTTCTGCACCAAACTCAAAAGCGAATCTGCCAACTCTTCATCTGAATTAGTTGAGAGCTTCTCCTTTACGGAGTTTACAATTGTTTTCATCACGGCATCCACAACAACATAATTTTTGAAATGGTTGATATTTTGATAAGTTCCAGAATAATGGGAAAGCTGCTTGTAGTACAAATACAAATTGGGATCTATCTCCAGATACAACCAGTACTTGTTCCTTCCATAATCAGTGGTGAAAAATAACAGAACGATGAACTTTTCATCCTCGTAGCTCGTTATATTCTTATAATCGTTGAAAAGAGAGGTATAATTCGCAAGCAGAGCATTGTAAGAGTGAACTTCTTGAATATATTCTCTGCTTATGCGCGTGTAATTTAGCACAGTATAGTTGTATTTCAGCGATAATTTCTCGTATTTGCTATGAAGCATTTCAAGCTGATGATTCAAATCTCGTACCTCTGAGTTCAATGGTATTATAACTGCTATTGAGAGAAAGGCTGTGGTGATTAACATGGCCACAACAAAGCCCGCTGCAAATGCCTTCCAAAAATTTCGTTTGGGGCCATTATTAGAAATTGGTGCTATTGAATCCTGTGTTTTCATATTCTCTGATAGAACAGTATTTTCCTCATTTTTATCAAAAACAAATCCACAATGCGGACAAGATAGCGCATTTGGTGGGATTTCTCTTCCACAATTTGGACATATTGCTTTTTCGGTCAGTTCTGCTCCACAGTACGGGCATATTTTTGCATCTGCGGGAATCACACTTCCACAGTTTCCACAAACCACCAAATCGGGTCTAAGTTGCGAACCGCAGTATGGACAAACTACAGCGTCATCTGGCACATCTCTCTTGCAATGAGGACATTGAGCCATTCACACACCATCGCCAACAATGAGTGCATAGGATAAATAAGTTTTTGAATGGTGAGTAAAAAGCAGCCCCGGGCAG
>CAYRMJ010000025.1:0-17593 GCA_964425415.1 uncultured Thermoplasmata archaeon
TGACCATTGCGGCGAATGTGGATGCGTTCAGTCCGTGCTCCGCATGGAGAATTAGCGCAATGTCAAATATTCTCGCCTCCTCCTTGTCAGGTTTTTTGCCATGAAGCATGTAAAGGAAATTCTCAGCCTGTCCCATATCAGGATCAGGAGGCACGATTTCCTGTCCCGTGCGAGCTCTGTGATAATAGGCAATCATGGTGGGAATCTGCGAAATCAGGCGAATCACCTTATTTATATTCCCTTCTCTGCAGTGCACTCCCGCGTCAGGATCGTATAATGCGGTGTGCGCCACTGCAACCTTCAATATGTCCATAGGGTGGGGATTTGGTGGCAGTTCCCTTATGCAGTCTTCCACCTTCTTGGGCAGGTATCTTTCCCGACGAATCTGCTCTGAGAACTTATCCAAAGATTCTTTAGTGGGCAACTCTCCAAAAAGGAGGAGGTATGCTGTCTCCTCGTATGTTGAATATTTAGCAAGCATCTCAATTGGAACTCCGCGATAAATCAGCTTTCCCTGCTGTCCATCAATGAAGCTTATGGACGAAAGCGCTGCAATCACTCCCTCCAGTCCCTTTGAATACTCTATGGCTCCTCTAATTTCTGCACCCATCATATCATCTCCTTTTATCACCATAAAGGCTTCCGATATTTTAGATTTTGTTTTTAACTAATCTCTGTTGATATCATTATATCCGAGCATATTCCTTAAAATTTAAGGTGTAAGGCAAAATTTAAGGTGTAAGGCCACATTTCCAAAGGTCATTGAGGGTCCACTATTCACAATACAAAAAAACAATTAGGGTGCCAAAGAACGAATGGGAAAAACTGTGCAAACAAAGATAATCACACACAAACTTTTTAATATTCATCGATGATATCCATAAATATGCAAATAGGTTTTGAGCCATCAGGAATAAAAAAATTGGACGATGCACTCGGTGGTGGTTTTCCAAAGGGCGGCACCTCACTGGTCATAGGACCACGGGCATAGGCAAAAGCCTTCTTGCGCTGCAATGGTTAGCGGAGGGAGCAAAGAGAGGCGAGGAAGTGCTCTACATCTCAACCACTGTTCAAGCGCTAAGAGTGAAAAAGTACTATGAGAATATGAAATTTTTGAGGGATGTTGCAGATAAAATAAGATGGTACGACATGATGGTGGAACCACGGGAAGTGATACCATTTACCTACGAAAAGCAGAAAAAACTGTTTCAGAAAATCATGCCTGATATTGTGGATGAAAACATGAACATGAAAGTGCAAATTCACAGAGGCGTCATAGATAGCATAACAACATTAGACAGAATAATTGGAGACAAAGCCATGTTCAGGTACGTTGCCTCCAAGTTTATCAGATACTTCAGCAAAATGGGACTTTCAGTAATGATGATAGAAGAGTCAGAGTCAGGTGCCATAACTGGGGGAGAAATGAGGAATTTTGCGGAGGCAACAATAGTGATGGACTACATTGAATCAAAGAACATGTACATGCGCGCCATGAAGATTCTAAAAAGATACGGGGTGAATCATCCAACATACTGGATGCCGTTTCACATAACAGAAGAGGGAATCAAGCTATGAACACGGAGCAGATTGTCAAGGAGATAATTGAGGATTCAAAAGTAGTGATGATTATCACCAAACCCCAGGTTCGCACCAAGCTGGGATATTATATAGTGAGCAGATTATTGGAAATACCCAACACAGAGGGGCTGTACTTGGCGTTAAACATCCCTCACACTACTGTGGAAAGGGAGCTTAAAAAAAGAGGGGCTGACCCATCTCGTGTGTTCTTCATTGATTGCATAACCTCCTCAATCAAGGCTGTTGAAACCACGGAAAAGGTCATATACCTTGACTCCCCCAACCTGATGCTTTTGGAGAATGTGATGAAACACGGCCTAAAAACTCTGGGCGGGGAGAGGAACTTTGTGTACATTGAATCCATAAGCACACTTTTAGCATACAACTCCTATCAATCATTCATCAGATTCTTGAGAATGATAACGAACGAGATAAGGCTGTACGGATTGGTAGGCATATTATTTGTGCTTGATAAAGAACTTCAAGAGGTTGAATTCAGTCAAGTTAGCACATTCGTAGATGATGTTATAGATTTGCAAAATGTCACATTGGAGGAGCTCCAGTAAGATACTTTTTTCTAAAAGCTTCCTCAACGTCTATTCCAAGGACATTCGCCACGCTCAGTAACCAAGCGAATACATCGGCAATTTCCTCCTCAATGTTGCTGTCCTCTCTTACAGCCTTGAACAGCTCTCCAAGCTCCTCGCCTAACCACACAAGATCAGCGTTTATCCCCCGTTCACGGTCCATTTTCCCGTAAACTTCATCTATGAATCTTTGGGCTTCTTTTATGTCCATAGTCACTCATGGATATTCCCTAAATAAATTTGCGTTTTAAGAAAAATGTTAATACTCGTACGAAATTGCGAGAGACAATGTTCAAAATAGTTCAAGAAAACTCAGGTGCAAGGCTCGGAACACTGAAAACGCCTCACGGAGAGTTGAAAACACCTTTTTTCATGCCTGTTGCAACAAAGGCCACCGTGAAGACACTATCACCATGGGATTTAGAGGATTGTAAAGTGAAAGTGCTAATTTCCAATTCTTTGCATCTATTTCTCAGACCGGGCCTTGAAATTTTGGAAAGACACGGCGGATTGCATGGATTTATGAAATTCAGAGGTTCAATATTCACGGACAGCGGCGGATTTCAGATGATAAGAAAGGGGTTTTTCATGGGTGTTGATGATGAAGGGATATCTTTTCGCTCTCCGTACGATGGAAAGAAGTACAAATTCACCCCTGAATTCAGCAAAGAGGTGCAAATGCGCATAGGCAGCGATGTGGCCATGATGCTTGATTACTGCGCACCCTACCCTGCGAGCTATGAAGAGGCTAAGAAAAGCGTGGAACTCACAACCAAATGGGCGGAGCGTTTTCCAAAAAACACCAAACAACAGCTGAGTTTTGGAATAGTCCAAGGCTCCACCTACGAGGATTTGAGAGAGAAGAGTGCAAGAGAGCTTGCGGCCATGGATTTTGACGGATACGGAATAGGAGGCTTGAGCATTGGCGAGCCAAAGGAGGTCATGCATCGTATGATTGACGTTGTCAATACCATACTGCCAAAGGAGAAGCCAAGGTACTTAATGGGCGTGGGCTCACCCCTTGAGGTTATCAACGCGGTAATGCAAGGTGTAGACATTTTTGATTCAGTTTTTCCCACTCGCAACGGGAGGCACGGAACGGCCATAACATCGGAAGGAATGCTCAACTTGAGAAAATCCGAGTTTCGCACAGACATACGTTCCATAGATCCAAACTGCGAATGTCGTACATGCCAGAACTTCACAAGAGCTTATTTGCACCATCTCATCAGAGAAAGAGAGATTTTGGGCATGCATCTTTTGTCTCTGCACAATGTTTGTTTCATGATTCAGTTCATGAACCGTGTGCGAGAGGAGATTGCGCAGGGAAATATAGAAAGATTCAGGAGGGAAGTTGAGAGAATTTACGGTGCGCAAAAAGAAGGATAACTGCAAGCAAAAGTGCAACAGGACTCATTTCAGGCACATTTAAATTGCGATAGAACCTCGCTTCCACATTTTTTGAACCGCTGGCATAGTTGCACCAAGCTACGAGCATCCCGCCATCACCCATTGCACCAGACGGTGCCTCTTCATTTGCGGAGGTATTCGCAATCACGGTGCTGTTAACCAAATTTCCATGCTCATCGTATTTGTAAAGGAATACATCAGGATTGCCATTCCTCGCATCAGAGAGGAAAACCAAAAACTGTCCATTGTACCACCGCACAACTGCAGGACCACAGTAATTTGCATTGTAATCGCTAATTGTGTATTGAGAGGATACACTGTGCTCTTTTACTATTCTAAAATACGCACCATTCGCATTGCTGAAAGAGCCGCTCCTATAGGTGAGCATGAACTCTCCATCGCCCCCGGATATGGATAGCATATACTCACTCATAGTTGTGCTTGGAAAGGTTATGTAATCTCCAAGTGAGCCGTTCCCATTAACAAATCTTCCACGAATATCACCATCTTCAATCCAAACCACTAAAAATTTGTTGAGAGAGGAATCGTAGCCCACCGCAACCCAGCTCTTCTCCTTCTCGTCATTCACGATTGTAAAGTTCGCACTCCAAGTTCCCGTGGTTGTATAGTAGAACCTTCCCTCCACCTGAGCTCTACTAAAGTTAATCCACACAAACAAAATGCGGTGATTTCCGTATATCACTCCAGCACTCCTATTAGTTGCATCCTCGGTAATGGTTATCCCATGTGTTGAATTCTCAGATTCAGGATTTACAAATCTCATCAATATGCTATGATAGTTTGGAGGAGAGTAATCATAGCCAACCACAGTGAAATTATCTCCGTCCTCATTGTAAGCTGTTTTTATACCTTTTGCATATTTGAAAAACATAATCTCTTTGCCCTGCACACCAGTTGAGTTTACAAAGTAGCCTAGAACTGATTTGCCACTGTAATATGCAACTATGTAATGTGAATCTCCATAACTCACCGATGGAGCCAACCCTGCATAGCTTTTGAGAGTGCTCTGATTTCCCTTATTTTCATATCCTGTGGCCCAGCGAACAAAATTCACCGCGAGTGTCGCGTCATCGTACTTAGTCCATGCATCGTAAAGCTTGTCCTTTTTATTTTGAGAATCTGAAGTGCCGTCGTCAAATGTGGAAGAATCACAATGCACTAAAACCTTGCCCTTTCCATAGTTTGAGTAAGCCAGTACCGGCAGTCTCTTTGAATTAATAGTTTGATAAGCCACGGCAACGGCATTTCCTCTAATTTTCATGGTAGTACCAGCCCATGTGCCAAATGAGCTTACATTTTCAGTTAAAATTGGCACATCTTCTATATCTGTTACTTCATTGTTGCTTCCAGAACCTGACTCTGTATCGTTAAGAGTTATGTTGAATGTGGAATCAAAATCAAGATTCTCGTTCCAGATGGACCAAGAGTCCCAACCATCGCTATCTCTATCCGAGTTTTTATGATCAGCAATGTAAATCAATGTGCCCCCATTTTCCACAAATTCCACTATGGCGTTTCTCTCAGAATCGCTGAATTCATTTTGCGGCTCTGGAACTATGAAAACATCGTAAGCTTCTAAGTCCGAATACTTGATTTCTCCGCTTCCTGTGCCTATAGCATCCACAGAGAATCCTGCATCGCGGAGCGCATCAGCCCATGAGGAATAGGCACCATCAATGCGCCAATCTGCATTCCCCGCATCCTCGTGCTTTGTGAAGTCAAACAGAACCTTTGGTGCTTCACGGAAATGATTATCATGCTTCACATTAAGCATTACTGCAGAACCTGCAACTACAATGGATGCAATGAGCAAAACCAAGAGTATCTTTTCCGCACTCAAAACCTCGGTCAAGGAATCACCATATTTCACAATGATTCATCTTATAAAAATTCATCTATCCACCAAGCCCATGGCAGAGTTTTCAAAAAAAGCCTCGCATTCATGAGCTTTGACCGTAAAATCAATATTCAAATGCTTCAGCTTTTTATCTTTGAAATCAATCAAAGTGTCATCTCGCGGAAGTGTAAGCTCAAATTCTGATTTTGAAATGGCTACCACGCCCTCACAACTCTCCGTTCCACAAAGGTTGATGGCATCAGCTATTTGCCTCTGCCCGGATAGAATTAACATCATCTCAATGTGAAAATTCTTTGCCCTGTTTCTGCCAATCTCAAAGAGTTTGGAAGCTTTGTTAAATGAGTACTCTGCATGCTCTCTGCATCCGACGCACAGGTAGTTGAAAAGGTATATGCCCCGCTCCGCCAAAGCTCGCGCATCATCCGCCTTAACGCATCCACGGTACCCTTTCACAATCATTTGTATCCCTGTATTTCCTCAAATTTCTTCAATAGCTCTTCCTTTTTGGGCGAGTCCACCAGCGCATTTTTCAGCACTTCCTCCACGGTACTCACTGGTATGATCTCTATTTTGTCCTGATGCTCCTCATCAAGAATGACATCAAGATAGTTTGAGCTGGGTATGATCACTTTCTTCAATCCCGCTTCAATGGCCGCCTCAATCTTCGCTGTAACGCCACCCACGGGCAAAACCTGTCCACGAATGCTCAACGAGCCAGTCATCGCTATGCTCTGATCCACCGGTATGCCTTCCAACGCGGACACTACAGCTGTTGCAACGGATATGCTCGCGCTATCACCCTCCACACCCTCGTAGGTCCCGATGAACTGTATGTGCACATCGTAATTCGTTATATGCTTTCCAAAGTACTTTTTGATTATTGCTGATACATTCTCCACAGCCTCTTTTGCAATATCACCCAGTTTACCAGTTGCAATCATTCGCCCGTGATCACGAGCCTGAGCGGGTGTGACTTCAGCCACAATGGGCAACACTATACCAGAGTACTCAGCCATGCCGCTGCCTGCAGAATAAACCGCAAGGCCATTCACCATGCCCACGGCTTCGCCCTTGTCCAAGAATGTCTTATACTCCTTTTTCATCTCAATCCAGCGGTCTGCAACCTGCTGTTCCAAAGGCCTAGACAGCTTCTTGGCTCTAAGCACATGCTCAGCTTCAACGAATTCTGCATTGTCTTCCCTTGCAATATCACCGGCAACTCTTATTAATCCACCCAACTCCCTCAGTCTAAGGGTCAACTTGCCCTTTCTACCAGCTCTTTTCTGAGCTTCCTTTATAACTTCCACCACCGCCTCTTTGGTGAAATGCGGTATTTTTCCGTCTTTCTTAACCTCCTGCGCTATGAAGCGAACCAAATTGCGGCGGTTCTCATCGTTATCTTCCATGGTGGATTTCATATAAACTTCATAACCATATCCGCGAATTCTTGAGCGAAGTGCAGGGTGCATTCCCTGAAGTGCGTCCAAATTTCCAGCTGCAACCAGTATGAAATCGCAAGGCACAGGCTCAGTATGAACCATGGCTCCGGCCGAGTGCTCGCTCTGCCCAGATATTG
Organism: uncultured Thermoplasmata archaeon; assembly: GCA_964425415.1. Taxonomy (GTDB): domain Archaea; phylum Thermoplasmatota; class Thermoplasmata; order Thermoplasmatales; family Aciduliprofundaceae; genus JAADDK01. Next base: position 7,034 of record CAYRMJ010000025.1, read on the forward strand.
AAAACTTCTTCTCCTGCATTGCAGTTAGAAGAGCCTGCTGGGACTCAATTCTCAGCATGTTTATCTCGTCAATGAAAAGAACGCCCTTGTGTGCCTTGTGTATTGCGCCCGCTTCCACGCGTGTGTGCGGTGGTGTTTCAAGGCCTCCTGATTGAAAGGGGTCGTGCCTAACATCGCCCAGCAACGCACCTGCATGGGCACCGGTTGCATCCACAAAAGGCGGCTTTGAGTTTGCATCGTGGGAGACGAGAAGTTTAGGAACCATCGCCTTCTCCTCTCTCTGCATGGACGGGCCGGTGAAAGCGTATAGAAATATCGCTATGAATATGGACCAGAACAGGAACGAATAATCATGTGTGACCCATGCGGCAAATATGCCTATGAAAATCAGGAGAAACAGAACCATCTGCATGCTCATCTTTCTCTCAGCCTTCTTTTTGTTGGCTTCCTCTTGATACTGCTTCACAATGTACTTACCCTGACCTGCGGGCACAGTTTTGATTTTTGGTGAATTTGGATCTTCCTCGTTCGGAAATACCAGTATATCCTCAAGCTCCTCCTTTGGAAGGAAGTCAACCATGCTCTGCGCAAGCATGCTCTTTCCGGTTCCGGGATCACCTATCAAAATAACATGTCTCTTCTGCTTTGCGGCTTTTTTTATGACTTCAACAGCTTCATCTTGCCCGATGACCTGATCAACTAACTTAGGAGGAACGGATATGTCCGCGGTGGTTTTGAAATCCTGTTTTTCAACCCATTCTTCAACGCTATCCACGGTGCGCCATATATGATTTAGTAGATAAAACTTCCCACCCACTAATGGGTAAGTGCGCGTGGTGGAAATAATATTATATATGCCATCCGCATTACCAACCATGCTCACAATTGTAGTGCTAATAATCGCAATAATAGCGGCTCTTTATATGGCATGGAACATAGGCGCCAACGATGTGGCTAATTCCATGGGCACCTCTGTTGGTAGCAAGGCTCTGACACTCAAAAAAGCAGTGATAATTGCTGGAATTTTTGAATTTGCTGGAGCGGTGTTGGTTGGCAAGCATGTGACAGGCACAATATCCAAAGGCATAGTTTCACCCACAGCTCTGGATCCGAACATTCTGATGATAGGCATGCTCTCGGCGCTGGTGGGCGCGGGGCTCTGGGTGACCATTGCCACATACTTCAGCTTGCCTGTCTCTTCCACTCACTCAATAGTGGGCGCAGTCATGGGCTTTGTGATGGTTATCAACATATCCCTGATTCACTGGGCCGTGGTGGGAAGCATCGTGGCGAGCTGGGTCATATCTCCACTTTCAGGAGCATTCATCGCTTACATAATCTTCATGATTATAAAGAAAACTGTCCTCTCAAAAGAGGACCCCATAAAAGAAGCTAAAATTGTAGCCCCATTTTTCATATTTTTCACTGCTCTGGTCATAACAATGTCGGTTATATACAAGGGCCTCAAAAACCTTAATTTGGATTTTGGACTGTACAACTCAATTTTGATATCCACCGTGGTGGGCATAATAGCAGGCATAGTTGGATACTTTTTCTTAAGGAGATACCACGCAAAGTACAGTGACGATATGGAAAAATACAAGAGACTGGAAAAATTCTTCACCTACCTGCAAATTATGACTGCTGCCAGCGTGGCGTTTGCTCATGGGGCAAACGATGTTGCCAACGCCGTTGGTCCCCTTGTTACAATAGTGGACATAGCAAACAGCGGAAGCGTTGGTTCTCATGTCTATATTCCGCTCTGGGTTCTCGTTCTTGGAGGATTTGGAATAGTGCTGGGCATATCAACATGGGGTTATAGAGTCATATACACCATAGGCTCTAAAATAACGGATATAACACCCACAAGAGGTTTTTCAGCAGAGCTGGCCACCGCTTTCACAGTTTTGGTGTTTTCAAAGCTGGGAATGCCAATCTCAACCTCCCATGTGATAGTGGGTTCAGTGCTGGGCGTGGGAATGGCGAGAGGGCTGGCAAGCATGGATTATAGAATAATCAAGAACATAATATACTCGTGGCTCCTTACGATACCCATAGCCATGGGCTTCTCAGCAGGAATATTTTTAATCATAGAACACATATTGATGTGAGGTGATGAAAGATGAAGTTTATGAGAGTTCCAATAATAGAAACTCTGAGAAAATCACCGTTTGAAGCTTTAATTGACCATGCAAAGATAGTGAATGAGAGTGTGGCCATTTTGAGGGAGGAGATTGAAGCGTACATAGGCGGAGATTTTGAAAAATTTGAGGAAAAGCGCAAAAAGATTGAAGAGCTGGAGCTCAAAGCCGACTACATAAAGAGCAACATAAGAAATCATTTGCCGAAGGATGTGAAGATGCCTGTGGACAGAGGCGTGTTTCTCTCGCTTTTAGGAGAGATTGACAAAGTGGAGGACTTGATACAGGACATCGGAGAGTGGATATCCATGAGAGAGAAGCCTGTGCCCCCCGAACTGCTTGATGATTTCAAAAATCTGTTTGAGAAGGCCACAGAATCTATTGAAATGGCTCAAAAGGCGATTATGCAGCTCAACGTTGTGATTGAGGCATCCTTTGCGGAGAATGAGAGAAAGAAGGAAAAGGAGCTCATCCAAAAGCTCCATGAAATTGAGCATGAGAGCGATGTGATTGAGAGAAAATTAACGAGGAAGATTTTTTCCATGGAGAACACCATATCTCCTGTAGCCATATTCCACCTTAGCAAACTTGTGTTTCTGCTTGGAGACATAGCCAACCATGCTGAGAACGCAGGAGATAGAATAAGAGCTCTTTTGGCAAGATGATTACAATGATAACTGTAATGACGCACATGGACTCAGACGGAATAATATCTCTTGCATTTTTACTAAAACATCTTTCTTTGATTAAGGTACGAGCGTTCTTCACCTCACCGGTCCAGCTCCGTGATACAATATGTCGCTCATTAAATAAGAAAACTAATCCCGGAGAGCTTTACATTTTTGATCTGGCCGCTGAGCATAACGCCATTTACGCAGCAGCCATATACGACAGCGTTCTGTGGATTGACCATCATGAGTGGGCTCCCAACGTGGAGCTTCCGCATGTGAAGATAATAATTGACAGCCACGCAAAGAGCGCTGCATCCGTCGTGGCCCGACATCTTGGAATTGATTCTCCATTGGTCAATCTTGCGGATGAAATAGACACAAACAACATAAAAAGTCCTGAGGCTGAGAAAATTCGCCTCGCTGTAGGAGCTCTGCGGTTCAGATTTACTGGAGTGGAACTGCAAAAAGTTCTCAAGAAGTTCGCATACGAGCTTGCGGAGAAGGAGCTTGATGCTCTAAAAGAATACGAGGATTATATGAATGAGTACAAACTATGGCTTGATTTGCTACGAAAAAACGCCAAGGAAAAAACAAAAATTTTCAATGTGAACGGCTTGAAAGTTGCGGTATTTGAAGCCACAGAATCAGTCCCCGTTTATGCCATAAGCAACGAGCTTGACGATGATATTGACATACTGGTGGTTCTTGTGTATTACGCCAACGGTCCAAAGTCTCAGACAAAGCTGGAGTTCAGAACACGCACCGATGTGAACGTTCTTAAAATAGCCAAATTCTACGGTGGTGGAGGCCATGTAAAGGCCAGTGGTGCCACCGTCTACGATATTATAACCGTTCCAGAGGTACTAAAGACTATTGAGCTCATCTATTCTTGAGTTTCTCATATCTCATCTTGAGTTCACACGCTTTGCAAACCTTCCCCACTGTTGGCTCTCCGCATATTTCGCAAGGTTGAAGCTGTGGAGCTTCGCTATCAACCATGGGCCTAATTTTGTCAAAAAAGTTTAGCGTGGAGAACTTCACGGCAGGATCTCTCTTTTCAAGCTCGTTTAAAAAATTGCGATACTCATCTCTTATGGCCTGTGGCGCGTATGGGCAGCGTTTGTTCACATAAGGAATGCCCATAATTTCGTTGTAATTTCGCACTTCGCTTTCAAGCACTCTGCGAAGAGGTGCGAGCCGCGGCACAAACCCCGTATGCACTCGTTTGTGTGGAGCCAGACGAGCTAATCGCGCTACATCTCCGCGAGTTACATTCATCAAAACGGACTGAGCAAAATCGTCAAGATTGAGTCCTAAAACTAAATAGTTTGCGCTCATTTCCTTTGCGTATACATTCAGAACCTTTCTCCTGAAAACTCCGCAGTAGGTGCAAGGCTTAAGCTCAGAATCAACGGAGGCCACATCGTCGGTGGTTATTCCAATGTAATCTTTGAACTTTACAGTATGGTGCTCAATATCCAAAGACCGTGCATAGCGATGAGCAAGCTCAGAGCATTTAACTCTAAAATCCCCTATTCCCTCATCCACGGTCACGGCAATCATTTCAAAGTTGTGCCATTTGCCAAATATGGAGTGCATTTCGTGCAACAGCATCATGCTGTCCTTACCGCCAGAAACGGCGATGATTACTCTATCATCTTTATTGAAACGAACCTGCTCCTTTATCTCAGTTTTAACTTTGCGATGCACAAACTCCACAAAGTGCTCTCTGCACAGGTTTATACCTGCATATTTAATCTGAAACTCAGCCTCACGATTGCACTTTGAGCATTTCATTCATAATCCAATATGGTAAAAGCATATAACCGTTGTCATTTATCAAAAATTATCCGCACAACTCTCTCTTTAATTCCTCTACTTTTGAATCGTCCAAACCTGCCAAAACGCTTATTTTTGATTTTAAAAGCTTTGCTATGAGCTCACTAGGAACTTCATTAATTTCTCCCATTATTATCACTACATTTCCCTTGCTTTTTGCACTTTTAATCACAGAATTTAGAGAGCCTTTCAAATCTGAGGGTTCAACCACCAAAATGCAATCATCACTTTCATCTTTCACAATCTCCGAATTCTTTGCATCGCCCATGCCGGAAAATTCAAACAATGTGGCTTGACCCTGCCTGTGAATCTTTGGTTTTGTAGGTGGCAGAATTGTTCTTGAAGATACTTCTCTATCAGCCATGACTTTTTTTAGAATTTGCATCTCCCTCTTCATCTTCCTCTCTTTGTTCTTTGAGGACCAGAAATACGCTATATCCCTAGTTCCCTTTATGCTCAGTATATAAACTTCTCCGAAATTGTGTCTGCCTGTGCGCCCTTTCCGTTGTATAGTTCTTATCTCAGATGGTACTGGCTCGTAAAAAACCACCATGTCCGTTGAGGGAATGTCCAAGCCCTCCTCAGCCACGCTCGTGGCAATTAGAACATTGAACTCACCACTTCTAAACTTCTTTATAACATTCTCCTGCTCCCTCTGATTCATGCCCTTATCCTCACCCCGATTCGCCTGTCCAACAAAGCGCACAGCTCTTATGCCCTTCACATTTTTCAAAGACTCCTCCACTATGCGTGCTGTTTCACGATAGTGCGTAAACACTATGACTCTAAGCTCTGGATTCTCGCTTATTTTCTTTATTAGCAGGCTTTTTAGTGCTTCAAGCTTGGGATTTTCTAACTCGTCCGCACGGCGAGCTAGCTCACGAGCCATTCTAACTATGTCCACAAACTTCTGATTCCTCACCAAAGTTTTTGAGGCTCTACTCCCATCTTTACTGTTTCCCTCCTCAATGAGACGAAGAAGATAGCGATGAAACGCTTCAAATCCCTGAGTTTCTAAGTATTCAAGAGAGTAATCAATCTTTATTGCCATGTTTAGAAGCATCGCCGCCTGATAGAACTCTTTCTTTCCCGCCGCTATGCGCTCTTGAACAGTTTTTTGCGAGGACAAAATATCCTTTCTGGATATCTTCCTGCGCCCTGAAAAAAGTCCGTATTTTCTCAATTCAGAAACTATATCTTCGTAAAGATCCTTCACTTTACTGTACATCTCTTTGAACTCTGCAGGCATGGGCAATTCAACCACGCGGATGCGCACATCCTTCACATACGGCTGCACATCAGGGTCGCTCTCAACTCTTATCTCCACATTCTCTATGTTTAAATTTTCCATTATTTCTTTTATTTTCTCTTCTTTTCCCCCGGGCGAGGCGGTGATTGCCAGTATGAGATGATCCTCCTTTTTTATATACTCCTTTGCAATAGGCACGTATGCATAATTGCCCACAGCTCTGTGCGCCTCGTCAAATATTATCAGACTCACATTCTCCAATCCTATTATTCCGCTGTTTAAATCATTTTGAATAACCTGCGGAGTGGAAATGACTATCTTCGCCTTTTTCCACAACTCGGCCCGAAGCTCTCTTTTAACCTCACCTGTGAATAGAACCACTTCCTCATCTTTAACATTCATCAGAGCCTTTACTGTTTTTGAATGCTGCTCAACGAGGGGTTTGGTGGGGGCAAGAAACAGCACTTTTCCTCCCTTTCTGTTCAGCACTTCGGCCATCACCAATATCGCGATTATAGTCTTTCCCAATCCTGTGGGAAGAACAACAAGTGTGTTACCTTGAAGAGCGCTCTTTGCAATGTTCACCTGATACGCCCGCTCATCAATGGCTCCAGCACGAATAAGAGGATTGGAAATCACAGTGGTTTGTATGGATGCGCACCATTTAATATTTTCTGATTACTTCAATTCTAAAATTCTCACACCGCAATGTTTTTTATGTATGCATTTATTTCCGTTCCCAACATCCCTATGGAGGATGAAATATGACTGAAAATAAGTTTAAAAGAAAAGCTACTGTGAGAATAATTGAAGAGAGATGCAAAGGGTGCTGGTACTGCGTTAACTACTGTCCAACAAAGGTTCTCGTGGTTTCTGAAAAGTTGAACGCAAAAGGCTATCACCCTCCTGAGTTCAAGGAGGACAACGAGCATGTGTGCATCGCTTGCCATCTTTGCGAACTTTACTGTCCAGATTTTGCGATTGTTGTGGAGGAATTGAAATGACAGAAAAGCATCTGAAAGAAGGTTATTATTTCTGGAGCGGTGATGTGGCTGCGGCAGAGGGCGCGATAGCTGCAGGTTGCAGGTTCTACGCAGGTTATCCCATCACACCCAGCAGCGAGATAGCCGAGCAGATGGCTCTCAGACTCCCACAGGTTGGTGGCAAGTTCATTGAAATGGAGGATGAAATTGGATCAATTGCGGCAATTATAGGCGCATCATGGACCGGGCAGCGTGCAATGACCGCCACCTCCGGACCGGGCATTTCTCTGATGAACGAGAACATAGGCCTTGCTGTGATGACTGAGGTGCCCGTGGTGGTGGTGAATGCCATGCGAGGTGCGCCTTCCACTGGACTTCCGACCCTTATCGGTCAAGGAGACTTGATGCAGGCAAGATACGGATCTCATGGCAGTTATGAGATAATAACCCTTTATCCAAACAGCATTCAGGAAACATTTGACTTGATGTTTGACGCGTTTAACATGGCTGAAAAATATCGTGTTCCAGTGATGTATCTTATTGACGGATTGCTAGCGCACATGTATGAGCGTGTATATGTGCCACCCAAGGATGAATGGGACAGAAAAATAGTGAGAAGAAAGAGACTAAAGGAAGGTATGCTACCCTACGAGCCAGAAGAGGACCTGATTCCCGGCATGCCCCTCATTGGTGAGGGACACAAAATCCACGCCACTGGACTGACCCATGATGAGCGTGGTTATCCAAACCTGACCCCTCAGGCACAGGAGAAGTTGGTGCGCAGGCTAAATGAAAAGATTTTAAATCATGCTGAGGAGATATGGAAAGTTGAAGAGTTCATGACGGAGAATGCAGACACCATAGTGGTTACATTCGGAGGCGAATCCCGTGCAGTTAAGAGTGCAGTGCAGCAAGCCAGAAAAGAGGGGCTCAAAGTTGGTATGCTTAGACTAATAACAATATGGCCCTTCCCTTACAAATTTATTGAGAAGTACAGTGCTGATTTCATAGTAGCAGAATTGAACTACGGGCAGATTTACCATAAAGTTAGAGAGTATGCTAATGGAAAGGTTCACAAGCTCAACAAGATGGGTGGTGAGATACACACACCTGAAGAGGTATTGCACAAAATCAGAGAGGTGAGCTCATGAGCACCATGGAAGAGCTTAGATTGGATGAGGAAACGCTCCTTAGAACTGAAAGATTGCCGCATGTGTGGTGTCCGGGCTGCGGCATAGGAATAGTTCTCAACTCATTTTTGAGGGCTGTGATGAGGAGAAAGATAGATCCTGATAAGCTGGTAGTCGTATCAGGAATAGGATGCACAGGTCGGGCTGCAGGATATGTGAATGTGGATTCATTTCACACAACTCATGGTCGCGGCATACCGTTTGCGGTGGGCATAAAATTCGCAAGGCCAGATTTGAATGTGGTAGTATTCAGCGGAGATGGAGACCTTTTCGCCATAGGAGGCAATCACTTTGTGAATGCAGCTCGCAGAAATCATGACCTTCTAATCATTGCTGTGAATAATTTTACGTACGGTATGACAGGTGGCCAACATGGGCCCACAACGCCCACGGGCGCGTACACAACCACCACACCCTACGGAAACCCGGATAGGCCATTCAACATTCCGCATCTGGCGATATCCCTTGGCGCCCCTTATGTGGCTAGATGGACCACATACCATGTGAATCAGCTTCAAAACAGCATATACAAAGCGTTGGGAATGAAAGGGTTCAGAGTAATTGAGATAATCTCCCAGTGTCCCACCGTGTATGGCAGGAGAAACACCATGCGCAGTCCACTCTCAATGATGGAGTACTTCCAGAAAAACTCAATAATAAAGAAGAATCCGAGTTTTGAGGAGTTGGAGATAAAGTACAACGGAAAGATTGTTGTTGGAGAGTTTAGAAGTGTGGAGGGTATACCAACATACGAGGAGAGATACGAGGACATAATAAGGAGGGCTCAAAATGAAAGTTGAAATCAAGTTTGGTGGCCTTGGAGGACAGGGTATAATAACCATGGGCTTCATATTGGCAAACGCAGCTGCTCTATACGATGGAAAAGAGGCAGTGTTCACTCAAGATTACAGCGCAGAAGCACGCGGGGGAGCGAGTACCAGCGAAGTCATAATATCCGATGAAAAGATAGATTATCCGCATGTTCAAAAAGCTGATTACATGGTGCTTATGAGCAATAGCGCATATCACGATTACATAAACAAGCTCAAAGATGACGGCGTGCTCATAATTGACTCTGACATGGTAAATGTGGAACACGAGAAAAGAGAAGTGCACAAAATTCCAGCCACAAAAATCGCAGAGAAACTGGGAAATCCGATAGTGGCAAACATAGTAATGTTGGGATTCTTCGCGGGAGTGACAAACATAATCAACCCTGAGGCACTTATGCAGGCCATAAAAGATCGTGTTCCAAAAAGGTTTTGGGATATAAACGAACGTGCTTTCAGAGAAGGCTTGAATCACGCAAAATCCTGATTTTTCACATTATTTTATTTTAGTTTTTGAAACGAACTTTGAATTTTTTATGTAAAAGCGCAATGGTTCATCAAGGTCCTCCCGCACACCAATGCGACCTGTGCGCGCAACATCAAAATCAGTCCAAGGAGACTCTGCCACGAATATCTCATCCCGAAGAGCCATTCCATTATGCTCCTTTCTAATTCCAAATGCCCTGCTCCACTTTCCCGGACCGTTGCACAGCTCTGTGGTTTTTCTATTGTTCCTGCGAAGCTTCATACTCTTTATTCCTATTAGCGGCTCAACCGCACGAATCAGCACCGCTTGAGGCTCGCTGTGATCAGTTGTTATATTAAACATCCAATTGGCATGCACCATATAAATGAAAATATGACCTCCCTCCAGCCACATTCCAGAATTGTAACTCTTTTTCCCGTGATATGCTCTGGATGCTGGGTCTTTATCTCCAAAATAAGCTTCAGTTTCAACGATTTTACCTATCAAAGTCTCATTTTTTTCTCTCACAACCAATAGCTTGCCAAGTAGCGAAATGGCAACTTCGCGAGCATCTCTTCTGTAAAATTCTTGATTTATGGGTTTAATGGAAAAATCATTTTCTATCCTCTCAATATAATTTTCAGATTTTGCAACAGGCACCTCTCTCTGTTTGAGGAGTTTATTTGCAATATCAGGCACATTGAGAGCATCCACACCAACCCTCTTACCCATCAGAGAGCTCTTCAAAATATCCTCATAATTTGCATCTTCTAAAATGCTCACCCTTCCCCGCACCTTTGAGATTTTGTGAGTTATAAAAGCATCCAGCGCGTAGTATTCTGCAAATTCCGATGCAAAGTCCTGAACATTATAAAAAATGTATATCATGCTTCACGTTCCATAAGGCCAGAACACTTTTGCAAGTTCAACTATTACCGCAAAGGCTATGGCCATGTAAACTACCAGTTTAGGATCAATCTTAGGTCCCTTGCTCTTCTCCTCTTCAAAGTAGCGTATCAAACCTGCAGCTGACTGAAAACCGCTTCCTTTGTTCTGCTTGGCCATGAAGCTACATATTCCTTAGCAATTTAAATCTTTCGTTGATTTTGATGATGCGCTCTGAATCACACTTTAAAAGAAAAATTTTTAAACCTGTGTCCTCTGTTGGAAGTATGCTTGACTCACTGGGCG
>CAYRMJ010000026.1:0-17310 GCA_964425415.1 uncultured Thermoplasmata archaeon
AAAACAATAATAACATGGGACTACGAGGAAGAGGGAGAGATAAATTTCATTCCACTGTGGAAATGGCTTCTCAACCGCTGAAGAAGAATCTCTTCAAATCTCTCCTCAAATCCGTACTCGGCACAAATCCAATAGATATTGCAGAGGATATATCTGCTCTGGAATGCTTTATATCTCCGGGCCTTGGAGCGTCGTACTTTATATCAACCTCTCTACCGCTCAATTCAATTACTGTCCTCGCAAGCTCCAGAATGCTCACCTCTCTGCCCGTGCCGCAGTTGTAAATTCCAGTGGCGCTCTTCTCAAGCACTATTTTAATAAGCGAAACAACGTCATCAACATTCACAAAATCTCGTGTTTGCTTTCCATCGCCATGGATGATGAGCGGCTTACCCCTTAAAGCATTTTGAACAAATATGGAAATTACACCCGTGTATGGACTGCTTGGATCTTGGCGGTCTGAAAATATGTTAAATGGCCTAATTGACGCCACCTTCAATCCGTAGAGTTCTCCATAGAGCAAAGCGTACTTCTCTCCCACCAGCTTGCTAAGTCCATACGGGCTCTTTGGCTCTGTGGGATGCTTCTCGTCAATGGGCAGGTATTTCGGCTCTCCATAAACTGCAGCGGAGGATATGTAAATAAAATTTTCCACATCGTGCTTTCTCGCGTACTCCAGTAGATTAAGTGTACCAATCACATTGTTTTCAGCGTCAAATTTTGGATCTTCCACGCTCTTCACCACGCTCACTTGTGCAGCAGCGTGCACTATTGCATCTATCTCATAATTTCTGAGGGCATCTTCCAGATTTCCACGAATATCCTGCACTATTTTTGTGTATTTTGATGGCTTCTTATCCAAACCTATGGACCCATCAATCCTTTCAACCAGATACGAGCCGACCTGTCCAGAAGAACCTGTAATTAGAATCATAATAAGGTGATTGGATGGTGCTATATATAATCTATCAGAAAAGAATAAATGTTTCATTGAAAATACCCTGCTATGAAAGGCATTCTACACGCTATAAAAGAAATAACGTCATTTGTAAACACATTTCTGATTTTGATTATTTTGTTTACCAACGCTGTGGTAATGTACTACAGTTTCTGGTACGTGAGCCAGTTCACAGGTGCAAAATACTTTGCAATACCCATATTCATAGTGATTCCAATTCCTGTTTTAATAACTTACATTGTGGGCATTCAAGCTTATGTTTGGTACATATTTTTGGGGATAACTATAACAATCAGTCTCACCCTTTTTACACTATTTGGGTTGAGAAGGTATATGGATGAAATCCTAAAATCGCCGCTATCATACCGCACAAATCCAGTTAAAGATTTTACTGAAATGTATGCGACAGTGATGTTTCTATCTGTGGTGGTGACATTGATAATCAAAGCCATGGGCGTGAAAACACCAACAATAGGCATTGAAAAATTACCACTTTATGCTCAAATGCTCAATTTGCTACACGCATCTTTCTATGAAGAGTTCGTCGTGAGATTTCTGTACTTGGGCGTTCCTGTATTTATATGGAGAAAATATGTCTCAAAAATGGAGATACGGTGGTACAGAATTTTTGGGGGTGGATTTAAAATAGGAAAAATTGAAGTTGTATTCATCCTACTATCGGCCACAATATTCGGCATAGCGCATACTCCTGCATGGGGCTGGTGGAAATTCTTTCCCACATTCATAGCTGGATTGGCCATGGCTTATCTGTATCTGAGATATGGTATGCACTACTCCATCCTCTTTCACTTCGTTACCGATTTTATGAGTATACCCATGGAGCTTAGCTCCACCGCATACTTGACCATCGGCTTCCTGTTTATGACGATAATTCTTTTAGGAATGGTTTTTACTATATCATATACAATACGCCTCTTTCATCGCTTAAAAATAATTCCAAAGAAAACAAATAAAATTGAGCCTATGCGAGAAACACCTTGGATTTCTATAAAATGTCCATCATGCGGCTCACAGAACTTTGTATATCTGGAAAATGGAAGACTAAAGTGCCTCAATTGTGGAACTGTTTTTGAGCCGTATCAGGAGCAACAGAATCAATTAAATGAGAGACATTATCTGAAATGAATATAACATGAATATCACCCAGTGGAGCGTTTCCAACGGAGAAACTCACACGCCCAACGGTTGCAGCTTGCTTGTTCAGCCATACCTCTATCTTATTTTCACTCATTCCTGATAAAAGCACATGTCTTGCAGCGTCTCTGATTCTCTGCTCTTTCAAAAGCTTTGCAAAATTGGATATGTCCTTTCCCGTGCATTGGATAACTCCAGAGTTAACATTGCATTCCACATCTGGAAAGATTTTGAGAATGGCATCCATCACTTTATCATCATCCTCTGTGGGATTAATCTCCGCTTCAACAATCACCTTTAAACCCATATCGCATGGCGCCTCCGAAGGTCCTCCTCACTCTGCCCAGTCTCTTTCATAAGCTCAGATACGAGTGAGTCCAAAAACACCACTGTGGACAGCTCAAACATGGTTCCGAGAGGTGCAAGAGTGCCATTCTTATGCTGTGGAGCTATGGGTATCACCAAATCAGAATATTTTGAAAGGGGTGAATTATAATTTGAGGTTATGCCCACAATTTTTGCACCTATTCTCTGAACAACACTAGCCACTAAAAGAGTGGATTTTGTTGAGCCGGTATTGGATATCAAAAACACAGAATCGTCCTTTTCCACCACTGGTGTTATTGTTTCTCCTATGAAATATGAGGTGAATCCAAGTTGCACAAGTCTCATTGCAAAGAACTTACCAACCAAACCCGAACGACCTGATCCATAAACGAAAATCTGATGACTTTCCAGAACTATGTTCACAGCTTCTTGAACAAGCTCATCACTCACCTCATCTAAGGCCCTTTCTGCACGAGAGATTATGTATTTGTAGGAATCACGAAACATCATCATCCCTTTGTGCCCATTTTGCGAAGCATAACTCTTTCCACAATGGTGCGCATGTAGGCAGCATCGTGCTCCAACAATGGAGAAGATGATATGACAGTTATATTGTACTCATGCTCGTATATTGCAGAAGCAAAGGTTTCAAATTTCAAATCGCCTCTTTTGATGGGTGTGAGTCTCCTTTCATTTCCGTTCTCGTACTCAACACCTGCAAACTCTACATAATGCTCTCCGCCCATGTACTTTTCCACCTTATCAAGCACTTCTGCAAATGACTTTGAATCTTTTAACATTCCATTGGTGCGCGCGTGTAAATGCGCAAAATTCACTACTGGCACCACACCTCTAACTCTTCGCGATATGGTCAGAATCTCATCCAAATCTCCGAAAAGTGCCTGCTTACCAGACACTTCAAACCCGAGCTTAGGCTTTAGCTTCATCTCCTTATACTTCTTTTTAATTTGCCTTATATTGCTCAAAACGTTTTTCATTGCCTTATCCTTTGGGAGATTTCCGTAGAGACCAATATGATTAACCACAAGCTCCGCCTGAACTTCATTTGCGAGAATGCCTCCCCAAATTATGGAATCAATGGATTTTTCTGTCAATTCTCCGTTGCTCACAAGGTCCATGTAGTAGGGTGTGTGCAATGTGAGCTTAACATCCAGCTCCTTGGCCAATTCACCCAGCTTTCTTAATTCTGCATAGCTGTGTGCAAGGTTCCAGAACAGTTGAAGCACTATATCGTCTTCCTCAAGAGGTGTGTTAATACCCACCGGTACGTAGTTTCCCTCATCGTCAAGGCGTAGAACTTCCACGATTATTGAATCTTCAACATCTCGCGGATACTGACCCACCTCGTCAATTACCGTGCTCTCCTGCACATTCGCCCTAAGAAACTGAATTTCCATTGCATGGAGCCCCATCCGATGCGTATCCTCTATGGCATCTTTGAGAGTGCGACCTTTGCATGAAAGAGGTATGCCTGCAAGACCAAATCTAAACATCCTTTGAAGTTATGCAGTTGGAGGTAATAATATTTTCGCAACTTTAGGGACTTCGCCGTACTTTTTCTCAAAATATTTGCGAGCATCCACAAAACCAGCGTAAACGCTCCACACGGCTACCACAATGCCTCCATAAAGCTCGGCAAATGGAAATCCCAAGATTTGATAAAAGAAATACACACCGTAAGCGGACAGATCCATCAAAATTAAAAGAATACCTGATAAAACTTCTTTCTCAATTATTGCAGCAAAGGACCAAAGGAAGATTGATATGGACGCTAGAAGAAAGAAAGACTCTGCAAGTGGTGTGTGATAAGGTGTGCCGTAGGGAAATATTCCAAAGCCCACGTAGAAGAAGGATGCTATTAAAAACAGAAAGGTGGAGTAGAATTTGTGTGATTCTTTCCAATATAGAGAGGACATACCCAGTGAAAACATTATTAAAAAAAATCCCGTTAATATTATTCCCCAATCAAAAACCCATGCGTGTGGATCTTTCAGAGCTCCCATCTTACTTAGTGAGGAGTTTGGATCAAACAGGGAGAATCCGGGATGAAGGTAAATTGCGAGGGATACGGATATTGTGAATACAACCATGGAAAAAACAACGCAGCACATTGCCCTGCGCTCAAGATGTTTTTTACAATCCATATATCTTGTTTAAATTGCATTCTGCCTTATAAACTTTACCTTTATATTCCAAAGTATGTTGAAATGCCGTCAAGCATATATTGAACTGCAAATGCGGTCACCAGAAGACCCATTACGCGAGTGAATGCGCGTGCACCTTTCTCTCCCATCACACGTGACATAAAGTTTCCACCTAAAAAAATCAGGGCGGTGAACAGAATAATTCCAATTATGGAAATAGATATGGAAAAACAGCCCAAAGCGCTGCTTTGATAGCGCCCCATGAGAATAATCACCAGAGAAATGGCACCCGGGCCTGCGAGCATGGGCGTGCCGAGAGGAACTATTGCTATATCACCCGTCTCCTCCCTCAACTTCTCCTTTTTGCGTGTGCTTCTTGGCTTGTCGCCCTCTCTGACCATCTCCACACCCACAAGGAGCATCAGTATGCCGCCCGCAATCATAAGCGCAGGAATGGATATTCCGAAAAAGTCAAGTATGTACTTTCCAGTGTACTGGAAAAAAAGTAAAAGGGATATTGCAGTTATTGATGAATCTCTGATTATTCTTCTCTTCTCCTCCTCGCTTAGCTCAGTGGTGAAGGAGAGATACAGCGGTAGCGAGGCGATGGGGTCAATGACCGCAAAAAGAGGAACGAAAATGTGCAGAAAGTCAGCAATATCCATAATTATCAAGATTGAATCATCTTGGAAAGTGTCTCAAGTTTGCCCATGGCCATATAGACCACAGTTCTGCCATGCACGGGTATGTTTGGGTCATTCGCAATTTCGTCAAGCTCAAATATGGCGCTGGCCACGCGCATATCCAAACTTTTGCTCTCATCTGCGAGTGTGTCTCTCGCGTGAGACAGGCTTCTCCTTATATTTCTCGGTATGGTCGTGTCCTCACTCACTTCATCCAAAATTTCCAGTATCTCCTGATACAACTTTTCTTTCTCGCTCATAGTACATCACCTCACTCAAACTTCACACCTCTCTCCTTGTAAGTGTTCACCACAAGCATGGTTTCTGTCTTGTTCACACCTTCAAGTTTGGATATCTTCTCAAGTATGAACTCTTTGAGATTAGAATACTCCGGAAACTTCACCTTCACCATTATGTCAAAATCCCCAGTTGTGAGAAATACATCCTCCACATTGTTGTAATCAACAAGTGCCTTTGAAACTTCCTCTATCTTTGCAGTATCGCAGTTTATACCAATCAGCGCCGTTACAATGTGCTCTCCATAATACTCACTCATTATGCTATCTGTGTCCATGCCGATCACCTGTTGCGAATACTCCACATCATATTTATATTTTTATCGCAACTTTCTCTCATTCTTCAAACGCTCCCTATTTATCTCCTCGTATCCCTTTTGTCTCCTCTTTAGCAGAATGGATGAAACAACAGCAAATGCCACTATGAGGGCTATCAGAAATGATATTGGCAACAGGAAGGACATGCTATTATTATTGTGCCTGTGCTCTTCAAATACATTGATATGTCTCACGGCTTCTGATTGCGCGTAGCCTCTGAGCTTAGCAACTGCTTTCAATGTGTGGTTTCCGGCGGAACAATTAAAGGAAAAAGAGAAAAAGCCCCCTTCAGTTGTGCCGGATGCAATCACAGAGCTGTCCAAGTACACATAAACTTTCGCTCCGCTGATCAGGTTTCCTCGGTCATCAGTTACTTTCACACTACAATGCACCAAGCCTGCGGTTGCGTGCTCTGGGCACTGTATGCTCACTTCAAGACTTCTGTTATAAGAGTAAATGCTGTAAATTACGGTGTTGGTATTTCCCGAATAATCCACAGCTACAGCCCTAAATGTCAACATTCCAGTGAAGTTTGCTTTGAGCTTTATTTTCACACTTTCATGCCCTCTCAAATGTCCCCAGCGCCAGCTCACGGTTAAATTTTTAACACCCACATTATCACTTGCATTTACAAACAAAGATATGGTATCTCCAAACTTGTAAAATTCACGACCTTGAAACTCCACGGTGGGCTTTTCTTTATCTGTGAGGCAGTAAACAATGCCCGAATCGTCTCCAAAGTAAAGCTTGCCGTTTATTAAAGAGGGTGAGGAAAGCACATAGTTTTGTGCGGTGAAGTTCCATATCTTATTTCCCTTCATGTCCAAGCACTCCACGCCCCCATGCTTTGCATTGTAGGTGAACAGTATAAAAGGAGGGGAGATGGTTATTGAAGATTGCACGCCCCCATTCACACTCTGCTTCCACAACAAAGTTCCGTTCTCGCTCACTGCGTAAATTGAGCCTTTGTCAAATTCACCGCTGCCCACAAAGATGGTTCCGTTATAGGCGTTGGGTGATGAGGTGCTGTATCCAATGTGCAGTTTCCATCTGAGTTTTCCTTCCATGCTTAAAGAGTATAGAAAACCATCAGTGGATGTGAAGTAGATGGCATCGTGGTATATCAACGGTGTGGATTTCACAGAGCTTGCGGTTTGAAAGTCCCATAACCTCTTTCCATTACGCACAGCCATCAATCCAAATTTGGGGTACCAATGCCCGTTTGAGGAGTTGTACAACCCGGAGAGCGGTAAGTATATTGTACCATTTCTGTATGCTAATGACCCAAAGTACACGGTGGAATTCAGAGACATGTTCCACAAAACCGCTCCTTTCTCATCCAAAGCGTAGAGCATGGCTGAGTGATTATCTGATTCATACCCCGCCACGTATATTGTATGGTTAACTGCTATGGGCGATGAAGATAATCCAGTGTATCCCGGAGAATCACTAATTTTCTTTTTGAAAATCACTGCGCCGTTGAGATCTAGAGCATAAATATAACCGTCAGAAGCCCCCACATAAATTGTGTTGTTGTACAAAAGGGGCGTGGACATGCCTCTTATGCTGCTGTTTTTCCATATTATCGTTGCATTAGGTGTGATGGCATATAGTCCGCTCCAGCTTTCAATGAAAATTTTGTTTTTTGCTCCAACCGCAGTGCCATCCACGGCGCCGAACATTCCCGAGCCGATGCTCACGTTCCATATCAAGTTTGGACCTGCGGGAAACTGCGAGTGCTGTGCTTGAAAGTTCAATCGGGGATATTTAAAATTCGGAGTGGCAAGGGGAAAGCCATCGGACCACGCAACCATCTCACCCTTTCCATATTTCCAGCCATTGCTCCAATGATAAAGATGCAAAACGAATCCCTCAATTATGGCCACAGAATCATAAATTTTATATGTTAAATTGTGCTCTTTGCAGATTTTTTCTGTGATGCGCAGGTATGTAGCATTGCCCTCGCTCCAGTAAATTTCTCCGGTAGGCAGTTCCACCAAAACCAATGTGTGTGTTCCTATACTCTGATTGATTTGCGGTGTTAGCGAAATGAGAATTATCGCGAGAAAGAGTTCCTTTATCATATACACAAAAAAGAAGAGGAGTAATTATAGCTTTCTCCAGACTGCAAGCACTAGCAGGGTAAGTATACCCGTCACAAAGTAAGAGAGCTCTGGAACTGTTGAATTCACATTATCTGTGTGCACCGCGGTACTGTTGCTTTGTCCGTCATCGGATACAAAGGTTATGTAGTATTCAATGATGGTGCCCATCTTCTGTGGTGGTATGTATCCAACAAAAACACCATTTGCATTTTTCATAGTAACAACATTGAAGTCTGTATTGTGTGATGTTCTGTAATACAGGTACGCCTGATAGATGTGCGAGTTTGTCTGTGCCACAATTTCAATGGGCACGTTTGCAAAGTTGTTAAGAATATTTATTGAGGATATTTTGGGTCTTGCACTGTTATTTCCCAATGCAAATAGATACCCGTCGTTGGATGCCACCAGAACCATGGAATTTAAAACCACCGGTAGTGAGAGCATGTAATTTGAGGGGGTTGGTGTGAAGCTGTTAATTTTATGCCCGGTATAACTGTAGAAATAAACACTTCCACTTGCATTATTCGTTGTGAAGACCAGTCCGTTTTCTGCGGCTATGATTCCATTGATGGGTGCACCTACAGTTGCATTCCACTCTATACTCCAATTAACGCTATTTTTTGAGATGTTGTATGATAATGAGTAGAGATTACCATTTCCTGTACCAACATATACACTTCCGTGTTTTACTGCTGGAGAGGATACTGTTCCATTCAATTCAATGCTCCCAAGATAGGATCCATTCATTTCAAATGCGCCTATTTTATTTCCGTAGGGTATGAACACAGTATTCTTGTAAATTGCTGGGGCGTATTTTGGTTGCGATGCCAGAGTTGCATTCCAAAGAATTTCACCGTTTGATTCATTAAGGCATAATGCGGAGTATGGCCCCATGTATGAATATGTGGAAGAATTGTACGCACCGGAGGTTACAACCACAACTTTTCCTTCGCTTACAGCCACAGGTGCAAAGTGTATTGCACCGCTTACATTATCTTTCCAAATGATGTTACCACTCTGTGCATCAATTGCGTAGAGAGTGGAATTGGTGGAATTATCAGTTCCCAGTAAAACAATGGGTTTTGAGTTGAATATGTCCACCACAGGAGATGAGGAAATATATCCATGAGCGTTAATATCCCATTTCACTGTTCCGTTTGTTCTGTAAAATGCCCTGATGTGTCCATTTGCGGTTCCCACAATCACTACATCATTGTATACCGTGGGTGAGGAGGTAAAAGTTGCTCCTAAACTATTGTTCCACAGCTCTGTTCCTGCTGGAGAGAGCGCGTATATCGCTTTATCATCTGCAATGTAAATGGTGCCATGATAAACTGCAGGCGTGGTGGAAAAGCCCCACTCGTAAATACCTTTAAATTTCCAGAGAATTTCAGTTCCTGTGAAATTTGAATAAACTACTCCTGTGTTGTTGCTGCTTCCCCTGTATGAGACCCAAGCATCGTACTGACCCGGCATGGCGGATAAATGGCCAATGGGTGAATATGAGGAATTATCCTCTGTGTACATCCAACCAATCACATCTCCGTTGGAAAGATTGACGGAGGATGCACCTTTGCTGCTCAGCGTCCATTCTGATGTGTTGTTCTTAAAAATCATGAAATGCCACCATGGACCCGGATACGAGTTTTTCTCCCATCCTATCTCTTTAACAAAACCGCCATAAGCACTCCATGAATACACAAATTTCAAGCCCAACTGCGCACATGCTATATCTGTGGCATGAAATGCAGTCGTGTTATTTGTTGAGAGATACACCGTGGTGTGCATTACCTCTCCGTTTCCAAATTGAATAACCACCGTCGCTCGCACCGCCGATGTTTTTGTGTTGCTCATACCTTGGGCAGAGGCAACCATTAACAATGCCACAACAGCCATCGCAAACAGCCCAATTTTTTTTGCTTTTTTGTTCATATTCTTTCACCTCTTTAAAGTTTACTTTACTTTTTGCAAAATAACTTTAAACGATAAAACCTTTTCTAAAACCGCGAATGAAAATACAAAATAAAGAATAAAATTTTAAAATCTTACGAAATTGCCACAGATGCGCTTCCAGTGTATCCCTCAATGGACAGCGAAATCACTGCACCTGAAAGTGTGCTCTCTCCATGAATGTGTATTTCATCTCCGTCAGTTAGCGTACCGCTTCCGTCAATGTCTAAAATATTCACTGTGTATCCAGCTATGTAATTTCCGCTGGAGCCACTCAAATAGCCTCCGTCTCCATTTATAGTGATTTTTATCTCGTTCCAAGATGCCGATGCGGGATTTGACATATATACATATATTACAACATCGCCACTATCTGGATTTGATTCTTGAGCATTATATTCTAAACTTGCAACCAGTTTTTTTACTAAAAATTCGTTTCACTCTCTAAAAAAGAGAATTGTATGTGTTTTTGCCATATTTACTGCACACCCCACTCATTTTCACACAACTTTTAAATACATAATCTTTCATCTCCCCCTCGCTTCGGGTGATGGCGTCCACCCCGAAACGCCCCGGCGCGGGCTAATGACGCCTTTTCGCAAACGAGGTGACGCCAGATGATTTCGGAAGTTGTGATGGGCCTGATTCAGGTGGCGGTGGTGCTTCTGCTATCCCCGCTAATGGTGGGCATATTCAAAAAGATGACCGCATTATTTGAGTCCAGACGCGGAGTCTCCGTGCTGCAGCCGTACTACGACCTTGCAAAATTCTTCAGAAAGGAGATTGTGGTTCCGCAAGGTGCTGGCACATTTTTCATATACGCACCCTTGCTTTCTTTCACCGCTTACCTAATTCTTCCGTGGGTCGTGCCCATAGTTTTCGGTGCTCCGTCATGGTTTGCACCGATTGTGGATTTTCTGGGCGGCGCATTTCTGTTTGGATTTGCAGCTTTCTTCTCTGTAATCGGAACTGAGAAAACCGGCTCATACTACACAGGAATTGGCGCAACGAGAAGTGTGACCTTCGGGGCGTTTGCTGAGCCCGTTCTGATAACCGTGTTCTTCGGCGTCGCGCTCATAACCGGCACAAACAACCCGTTTCTTACAGGAGAGACAATGCGAAATAACCTTTCGTGGATGCTCTCGCCAACGCATCTTCTTCTAATAGCCGCTTTCTTCCTTCTGCTGCTGTTTGACACGGGCAAACTGCCAATTGAGAGCCATGGAATGGGTGAGCTTGGAATGATAGGACAGGGCACCGCGCTGGAGTATTCCGGGCCGCTTCTGGCGCTGAAATCATGGGGTGGATACATGAAGCAGTTCATTCTGTTCTCAGTTTTTGTGAATGTTTTTGCCATACCGTGGGGCATTCCTCTGAATCTCACCCTACTATCTGCGCTCTGGGGCATACTGCTGCTGTTCCTGAAGCAAATGGTGGTTGTTTTCGCAATGGTTCTGGTTGAGGTATCCGTTGGAAAGATACGGCTTTTCAAAATCATAGATTACCTCACCTTCTCTTATCTCATGGCCCTGCTGGCAGTTATTTCGTTCTTTCTGGTGGGAGGTGTGCCACAATGATTGCATACACAGCAACCGTGGATTTTTTAGGAGTTTTGGTGCTTCTTCTGGCATTCGTGATCATTGCAGAGAACTACACGCACAGCCTCGTAAGGCACCTGCAGTGGCAATCTCTAATTCTCTCCCTTCTCATATCCATAATCGGATACTTTGCAGGAATGTGGGAGCTGATTGCTCTGGGAATTTTAACGTTGGTATTTAGAGGATTGATACTACCAGAGATTCTGCTTAAGGACATAAAAAAGGAAGGGGTGTGGGAGCATCGCGAATTCGGCGCAAAGGCAAAATCCACCCTAACTGCGGGCATAATCTCCTCGCTCATAGCCATTCTGTTCTATCCTGTGATTTACAGAGATACTGGCACATGGGACGCAATGATTCCCTTCGTACTGCTGATTCTCGGGGTTATAACGATGATTTCGCGCAAAAACGCCATAGCGCAGATTTCAGGATACGTTGTGGAGGAAAATGCGCTCCTGTACTTGGGGGTGGTTCTTTTCCCCATGGGTTTTCTGCTGGAGGTTGGTGTGGTTCTGGATATAATTGGTGCTGTGTTTCTCGCAGTGCTGCTGGGAGCGGAGAAGGAATATGGGCCGATGGAAGTGGAGGAACTCTCGGGGTGATTGAAGATGGACGCGTACACTGTGATTTATGGAATATTCGCATCTCTTCTTGCTGCATCTCTGATTTCCCTCGTGAAAAGTGAGAGAGTTGCATTTCTATCCATCGTGCTCTTTGCATCCACCTCTTTTCTTTTATCTCTTCTGCTCTTTGAATTTCCCACGGTGCACAACTCGTGGAGCTACGTGGATTACCCTGCAAAGATGCTGCTCCTGACCATTAATTCGGTGTTTCTCATTGCTGCGCTGCACTCTCATTTCTGCCTGTCCAACATCAAAAATTTTAATTTCTCTCCCAATTATTACTACTCTCTGCTTTCAGGATTTGCGTTGAGCATGGCTCTAGCGGTAACTTCTCCATCTCTGGGCTACGCATGGCTCTGGCTGGAAGCGTCCACCATAATAAGCGCAGCACTGATACTGATTGAAAAAGATAAAAAACATGTGGAAAGTGCATGGCGATATCTTCTCATTGCATCCAGCGGGTTGGGCATAGCGTTTCTCTCCATCGTGCTATTCGGGCGCGCAACAGGAACACTCCTATGGTTCAACGCAAATATTCAATGGGGTGCATTTCTCATAGGCTCCCTATCTCTTGTGGGCTTTGGCACCAAGGCCGGGCTGTTCCCCATGCACGGATGGCTTCCAGATGCACATGGCACTGCACCCTCTCCTGTGAGTGCATTGCTCTCCGGTGCGCTTCTTCCCTCCTCGCTGATAATTTACTATCGCATCTTTACCCTAACTCATTCTCTCCCTCTTTTTTATCTCACCTCTGCAGTGGGCATTGCAACGGTTTGGGTGGCCGCAATTCTCATGGTCTCGCAGAAATACACGAAGAGATTGCTGGCGTATTCATCAATGGATGTCATGGGCATAGCCACCGTGGGCATCGCTTTAACTCAATTCTACCCGAACGCAATTGATTATGTTCTCCTGATATTTCTGGCTCATGGAATCTCAAAAAGTATTTTGTTCCTCTCTGCGGGAACTCTGAAGAGATATGGTTTGGAGAAGATTGAAGACATTAACGATTTGATTCGCTCATCACCCTATCTGGCATTTGCAGTGCTCATCTCCGCGCTGACAGTAACGGGAGCGCCACCATTTGCAGTTTTCTTTGGTGAATTTGGCATATTTGTCTCGCTGGTGCATTTTCCGATTCTGTTTGTATCTCTTCTGATTGGAGTGTTTCTGTCCTTTGCAGCGCTGAATTATCATGCAATATCCATGCTGTTTCAGGGTGAGAAAACGGAAATAATAAAATTCTCGCACTCTGCAGTGCCATTCTTCTCCGCTCTTTGCTCTCTCATTCTCATATTTCTGGCGATATGGGGGTGGTTCTGATGAACATTCCGTCAATGAATCCAAATGCAACAGAATACACGCTCACTGCCATATTCAGAGGCGAAGATTACATATTCGTCTGGACAGACTACGAAACTGGCGTGACGAAATTTACCAGATGGCACGAAATACCCGCTGAAATCTACAAAACGCATGGTTTAGCGAGAATATTCAACGGAGATTACGAAATGGAAAAGATGGACTGCACCCGTGTGCTGAATTACGGACCTGCAGCTGGAGGTATTGGAGAAGCGGGGGCATTCAGAATAGCAACCTGCGGCGAGAGAATTGATTCTCTATCCCCCCTATTGGGATTCAAAAAGAGAAATATGGTGAGGAGAGCAATAAAATCCCCCGTGGAAAGTGCCCTTCCATTCTTGGAGCGCATATCGGGGCAATTTTCAGTATCTTATGCCACTCTATTTTATCTTCTCACTCACGAGTTTCCAGAGAATTGCGGGGAATACATTCTCATGGCCAAAGAATTAGAGAGGTTGCACAACCATGTGTGGGTGATGCACAAACTGGCGGGGGACGCATCGCAAAAGGTGGCTTCTGCGCATTTGTCTGCGATCACGGAGGAGCTTTTGCGCCTGAATCTCAGGGTTCTGGGGCATCGTTATGGAATCAACTACATACGCACAGGACCGAGAGATTATGAGAAATTCGGAGAGAAGGTCAGAGCTCTGCACCGCTGGTTCTCAGAGACCGCAGAAGAGCTGTCCCGTTCCAGAATATTCATTGACAGATTGCAGGGCACCGCCACATTGAGCAGAGATACGGTGCTTGAAAATGACATAATCGGCATTCCTGCACGTGCCTCGGGTGTTATGAGAGATTCTCGCAAATTTGGAGTGCTCAAAGATATTTACGGGGATTACGCCTCGCCCATGGAGAAGTATGGGGATTCTTTATCCAGATTTCTGGTTCGTGTGGCTGAGGCTGAGCGTGGATTTGAAATTCTGGAATCAATCAACCCGAAGGGTTGCAAATTTGAATCTGAACTGAAGGAAGGATTCCATTACGGATTCGTGGAGGCTCCGCCGGGAGACCTGTTCATGGCAGTTGAAATCCACGAGGGAAGGGTGCATGAGCTTTGGATAAGGCCCCCTTCAATGGTGATGTACCATGCCTTTGCAATGGGTATAAGAGGAAATGTCTTCACCGATTTTCCCTTTGCTCTGGACAGCTTTGGTGCGTATTTTGCAGATGCTGATGCCTTCGGGAGGTGGTTCTGATGTGGGCAATTAAAGGACTGAAGAGAGGAATAATAACCAGCAGGTTTCCCAGAGAGGAAGATTCTGAAATAAAACCTTCGCTCTATTCAAAATCCGCCAAAGATGCTTTCACATGCCTGAATTACGGCCCGGAATTTGAGGAGCGAGAGGATGCGATTGAGATAAGGGAGAAGATGAAATTCAAAAAATCGGTGCACATATTCGTGCTGGATGCGGGTTCGTGCGGCGCTTGCAATCGCGAGATTTCCCTGCTCGCCGCTCCGCAGTACGATTTTCACCGGCTCGGGTTCTTCTTCACACCTGTGCCCCGACATGCGGATGTTCTCCTCATAATCGGCGAGGGAACAGATAAGATGAAGAAGGTAGTGGAGGAGGCATACGAATCCATGCCCGAACCGCGGTACGTGATGGTTGCAGGTGCATGTGCAGGAGAATTTACAGTTGTTCCCGTGCACGCCCGAGTCTCCGGGTGTCCTCCGCAGCCGATTTCCATTCTCAAAGCGCTTCTCATGGCTACAGGGAGGTGGGATGAATGATTTCGCTCTGGATTATCATTCTCCTCGTATATCTCATTGCGGGGCTGATAGCTCTAAGGTATCCGCGCATCTCATATTCCACTGTGGCCATTGGTTCATCATTTACTCTCTATCTCCTCTTCACTGGATTCATTCATGCAGAGCCTGTTGCAACCTATTTCATAATGATATCTTCCACTGTGTGGCTTTTCCTATCTCTGTTTTCGCTCAGTTATGAGAGAAGTCGGTTATTGGCGATGAGCTTTGCATTCACCACCGGCGCCATGCTCATAATACTGCTTTCCAGAGATGCAATCACCTTCCTGCTCGGCTGGGAGGGCATGACCATCGCATCTTTCCTTAGCATATATCTGCATGGGGATTCAAAGAAATCCGCTTACATGTTTCTGGTGTTCGGAGAGTTGAGTACTGTTCTTATAACCTCTGGATTCGCATGGGCATCCTCATTATCCGGAAGCTTCGCATTTTCATCTTGGGTTGGTACCGTGGACTGGGACTGGATTTACCTGCTCATTGCATCAGGATTCACAGTTAAAATGGCAATGTTTCCATTTCACATCTGGCTCCCGGAGGCGCATTCAAAGGCACCGGCCAACATGTCCGCACAGCTCAGTGCAATAATGACGCTCATGGGGCTCTACGGGTTGGTGATGTTCCTCACTCCTTCATTTCCATCTGCGTGGGTGGGTGCATTTCTGCTCATAATGGGAGGAATAACGGCAATAATCGGGGCGCTTCATGCAGCGGTGTGCGACCATGTGAAGATCCTGCCCGCGTACAGCACCGTTGAAAATGATGGTGTGCTAATGGCAATGGTGGGTGCAGTGATTGTGACCTTCCAGCTGGGAAGCACCACTGTTGCAGGATTCGTGCTCGTCGCTTTATTATTCTATGCGTTTGCGCACAGCATTGCAAAATCGCTCCTGTTTGCTGTGGCAGGGCATATTGAAAGAGATGGCGAGTATTTAGGAGGATCGTACAGAATCACCAGATGGACTGCATTTGCAGGCTTCTTGGCTGCAATGTCTCTGGCTGGTGTGCCTCCGCTTCCCGGATTCGTAGGAGAATGGGCTGCTCTGGAATCACTGTTTCAGTCTTTCTACCTTGCGGACATGGCTGTGAGAATAGCCACCATCATAATCGGTGCGCTGGTGGCACTTACAGCGGGGATAAGCATCATTGCAATGAGCAAATACATCGTGCATGGTGTGGATAGAAGAAAAACCAGAAGAGCGGAGATTGGAGACACGGGATTTGCTATAGGCGCGGCGGTTATTCTGCTAATGGGCCTGTTTCCCCAGTATGTATTTTCGCTCCTCTCCCCTGCAACAGTGGAGATAATGGGTGTGCACGCAAACAATTACCTCGGCTCTCTTCTCGGCATACCTGATGGAATGCTGATAATCTCGGGCGCAGGATTCGGCGTGCTCTCACCAACAATGATTGCCCTATTCCTCGTGGTGAACTTTGGAATTGTGTATGTTTTCATGAGAAATCCCATAACAAGAAGGCGTGTTGCGAGGCCGTGGAGCGGTGGGCTGGAAAATGAGGAATATCCAACTAGAGGGCACTCTTCCATACTCCTCCTCACCCAGAGATGGATATTCAAAACGGAGAGAATGAAGCAGAGAGACGCATCCGTGAAATTTTATGAAAGCATCGCGCGGAGCTACCTTTCCTTTTCAGAGCGTTTCAGAATTGCGTTGATGCCCGGAAACGACAGAAGGTACATCCTATACATCCTCATTGCCCTGCTAACATTTCTGGCCGTTGTGTACGCCATACCTTAAAAAAATAAATCAGGAGAAGTTTCTCCTGCCAAAAAGCATGGCTGCCATGAGGATAATCAACAGGGGAATCCACCCGCTCAGCTCGGGTATGGGAACCATGGGCTCGGCTCTGGGCAGATAATCCTTCGCAATGCCTCCGTCAATCACGTATGGGTCATCCACGAATCCATCTCCGTTTCTATCCGGCGCGGTCCAGTCGCACCAGAAATTGCCCCCTGCCGTGGAGTTCCAGTAGTTCATGTGAT
>CAYRMJ010000027.1:0-9537 GCA_964425415.1 uncultured Thermoplasmata archaeon
GTTGAAACTCCCGCGCTCATGCCCGTGGTGAATCCCAATTTAGTGGTGATTGACCCAAAAGATATGCGCGAGAGATTCGGTGTGGAGGCGCTAATCACCAACTCATACATAATCTGGAAAAATAGAAAATTGAGAGAGCGGGCGCTAAAAGAAGGACTCCACGAGATGCTGAATTTCTCAGGATTGATAATGACCGATAGCGGCACGTTCCAGCAGCATGTTTATGGGGATGTGGAAGTTGGATACCGAGAAATCGTGGAGTTTCAAAGGGATATTGGCTCAGATATAGGCACGATACTGGACATATTCACCGAGCCGTTTCACACGCGGGAAGAGGTGAAAGATGCGATTGACGAGACTGTGCGCAGGGGAAAGGAGTCCATGGAATTGAAAGGCGACATGCTCCTCGCCGGGGTCATTCAGGGCTCCATCTACCCCGATTTGCGAGAGTATTCCGCTAGGAAGATGAGCGAAGCTGGCTTTGATTACTTCCCGATTGGAGGAGTGGTTCCACTGATGGAAGAGTACAGGTACGGTGAGGTTGTGCGCTCGGTTCTGCACTCAAAGATGTTTCTTGATCCCTCAAAGCCCGTGCACCTGTTCGGCGCCGGGCACCCGATGTTTTTCCCCCTCGCGGTGCTCATAGGCGTGGATTTCTTTGATTCTGCTGCGTACATAAAATACGCCAGAGATGACCGCCTTCTCTTTCCCGATGGCACGAGGCACCTGAAGGACATAAAGTACCCCCCATTTTTCTCGCCCGTGTTTGACAGATATGACATTGATGAGATAAAAAATATGGAAAAGAAGGAGAGAGAGAAGATAATCGCAGAGCACAATCTCTACATGAGCATGGAAGAAATTCGGCGCATCAAAGAGGCGATTCACGAAGGCAGGATGTGGGAGTATGCAGAGACGAGAGCGCGGGAGCATCCCCGTCTTCTGGAGGCGTATCGCATCATTCTGGATTACTCAAAGTGGATTGAGAAGTTTGAAAACATAAGCAAGAAATCCGCATTCTTCTACACGGGAGAGGTGAGTCTGAGAAGACCCATCGTGGTGAGATTGAAGAAAAGGGCAAGGATGCTGCGATATTCTCGCCCAGTAATTGAACTACCCAGGCCGTGGACAAGAGATATGGAAGAGATTCCAGATGCTAATGTCAGAACTCCCTTCGGGTTGATTCCCATTGATCTTGAAGACATATATCCCGTAGCGCAATCTGAGTTTCCATACGAGGAGCGCACAGCAATTCCCGATGAAATCGGATATATGAGCAGAGAGGAGTACGATATCAGAAAGATTAAAGCCATCGCTGAGTACCAGTTTGGACGCCATGCAGGTGAAGCGCTTTTCTCAGGAGAGATAAAAATCGTGAAATCCAAGAACACTGGAAAAATAAGAAACATAATCGTGGATGGAGAGCATGTGGCATCCATGCGCGCGGAGGACGGCTTCTTCACGCTGCGCCTCGCAGGAGCTAGGAGATTGCATGAAAGAATGGAGTATCCGCGCCTCAGAGTGGTGGTGAATGAAGAATCCGCAGAGTTCAACAGAATGGGAAAGAACGTATTCGCAAAGTTCGTGGTGGATGCTGACGAGTTCCTCCGTCCGGGAGATGAAGTGTTGGTGGTGAATGAAAACGACGAGCTATTGGCGGTGGGCAAAACTCTCATGAACAGGTTTGAGATGCTCCACTTCACCAAGGGCATGTGCGTAAAAGTTAGAGAGGGTGTGAAATCATAAACCCAAATTTTCCTTTATCTGCGAGGGCATATCCTCTTCGGGCATGCTCAGATTGCGAGATATTAGAAACTCTGCAAATTTCCTGTCCGTGCCCTTTATGTGAGAGATGAGCCAGTCCACAAGGTATTTGTTCACCTCGTACCAGAGCTCCGGCGTTATTCCCTTTCTCGCCTTATCCATCACTCTGCGAGTGTACTCGTAAAACAATTCATGCTGCTTTTTATGATTCTCCATATCTGGATATCCGTACTTTTCCATGTACTTCTCCTCGCTTCCAAAATGCCAATGCGCGTACTTATCCATGAAATGCAGCGCTCGTATCAAATTGTCCCGATAATTTCCAGCAAGACTATCGTTCAGCTCTGCAAGAATGGAAACAAAGTAGCGATGCTGCCTATCAATCTCCTCAATTCCAGTTGCGAGAGAGTCATCCCACGCAATTTTACGCTCTTCATTCACCCTTATATTTTTCCAAGAGATTATCCACTCGCATTCTTCGTCTCCTCTATGCACGCATTTTGTGTGCTTTACCATCACTCCCTCCGCGCCAGAGGTTTCCATCAACCCGTGAAAGTATTCAGTCAGGAATGTACATAATATCGGGTCCACCGAAATTCCCTTCGCTATGATGCGTCCTTCATTCCCTTTTATTTCACCCCGCATCTCTCCAAAGTTGAAGAACCTGCGCCATAACTCGCCTGCATTCATTATGATTACCTTCGGATTTTTGGGCCAGCTGACTGCCAAGCTATTTGAAACCGTGAGATTGGGCACCTCTCTCGCCATGCGCCGAAACGACCTCTCACCGAATAAATCCATGTACGCCTTCAAAAACAGAATGTTGTGCTCAATTGGATACCACTTTCCAAGCTTTATCTCCTCAATTCTCATCGGGCCATTATAACCCAACTCAACCATCTTTTTCAGCATTCTCTCTAAACCCTCTTTGCCGTATTTTTCTTTCACAAAAGATAGTTTTGAGAAGGCGATGCCTCCCACGCACATCTTGTTTTGCATGCGTAATACTTGGCAAACATATATAAATAAATTACTACACAAATGTGCCCATCAAACTCCAAGTTTGCGGCGCAGATTCTCAATCATGTCCTTGACCATTCTCTGAAGATCGTAATCCGGTTTCCAGCCCCATTCTCTCCGAGCTGCGGAATCATCCAAGCTCCGGGGCCACGAGTCAGCAATCTTCTGTCTGTAATCGGGCTTGTATTCAATCTCAAAATCCACGTACTTCCTTATCTCATCAACCAGTTCTCTGGGGGAGAAGCTCATGGCCTGCACGTTGAAATCTGTGCGATGCACTAAATTCTCCGAAGGAGCATCTGCAAGCTGTGTGATGGCCTTTATTGCATCGGGCATGTACATCATCGGAAGCGTGGCATCCTCTCTCAGGAAGCAGGTGTACTTCTCACCGCGAATTGCGTAGTAGAATATCTCCACAGCGTAATCCGTCGTGCCGCCTCCTGGAGGCGCCTTCCAGCTTATTATCCCGGGATAGCGAACTCCTCGCACATCCAATCCGTACTTCTCCCAGTAATAGAGACCCAGAAGCTCGCCCGTAACCTTGCTTATCCCGTACATGGTTCTGGGTTTGAGTATGGTATCGTTGGGCGTGTTGTCTCGTGGAGTCTCGGGTCCAAAGGCGGCTATGGAGCTCGGAACCATTATTCTCTCCACTCCCTTTTTCCGCCCAGCCTCAAGAACATTGTACATTCCAACGATATTCACGTTGAAAGCAAGCTGCGGATTCTGCTCTCCCTTCGCTGAGAGTATTGCTGCTAGATGGTAAATCACATCAATGTCCTCATCTTTGAGAACCTTCAGTATGGCATCCTCGCTCCTGACATCTAAAGTTACGAAAGGCTCCACCTCTTCAATATTATCGGGTTTTCTAATATCTGCAACCACCACGTTTTCCCTTCCATATTTCCCGCGGAGATTTGAAACTAATTCGGTGCCAATCTGACCCAGCCCACCGGTAACCAAGATTCTCTTCATCAATCTCACCATCATGGTAATCGTGTTGTGAGTTTTAATCTTTTTGTCACGCAATCTGTATCCACCTAACGCTCCGATAAAAAGATATACTTTCTAAACTTAATCAACCCTGTGTTTCTTGGAATTGATGATACCGATTCCCGCACGGGAATGTGCACGACTTATGTGGGCCTGAGAGCCATATTAAAACTCATTGATATGGGCTATGATATAATCGGATATCCGAACTTGGTCAGACTCAATCCAAACGTGCCGTGGAAGACACGGGGTAACGGCAGTGTAGTTATAAGATTCGGTGTGGGTAAAGGCTCAAAATTAAAAATCGGAGAGTACGAAGGTGAATCCATTTTTGCATACTCCCACGGCTCTGACGATGTTAAAGTGAAAATAGAAAGCATTGCAAAGCACATAGAGAGATTTTTTGTGCTTTCTGATGAAAATACAAATCCAGGAATGGTGCTAACATCAAAAAAATTACCAGAATGGCTCTACTGGAAAGGTGTTAGAGAGATTTTGGATTTAACTATGGTTGAAGAGACGCTAAAAAAGTACAATGCAAAGTATATAAAATACAAATTAGGCAGAGGAATAATTGGAGCATCCTGCGGCATCGCATGGGGCAAAAAGAGAAAAACTTACGAGTTACTGACATACACATCCTCCAACTATAGATTCGTTGATTCAGATAGTGTTAAAGAGATGGATAAGGCAATAAAAAGCACTTTTGACAACTACGATTATTTGAATAATTATGTGGCAATCATGCCCAATTCTGCAACTCCTGTATTATACGGAATTCGCGGTACTATTGTAGAGGAGCTTGTTAAAGCTATGAGTATGATTAAAAGCAGTGAATATAATGCCTATCTCATCTACGAGACAAATCAAGGCACAGACGATCATTTAGTTAGAAAAAAAATATCAGAGGTGAAAAATTATGAAAGTGTTATTGTGAGAGGCACTGTGTTCAGTAATCCAAGAAGAATCGTAGGAGGACATGTTATTTTCAAAATAAGGGATGATACAGGCGTGATAGAGTGCGCGGCTTACGAGCCCACTAAACAGTTCCGAAATGTAATTGAGAAGTTAAGAATAGGGGACGAGGTAGAAGTTTATGGAGGAATAAGAGGGGACAGAGTTACAATCAACATTGAAAAAATCAAAATAATGAAAGTTCCAGAAATGAGAGAGAAGTTATCAAACCCAGTATGTCCAAAATGCGGCAGAAAGATGGAAAGTGTGGGCAGAGGAAAAGGGTACAGATGCAGAAAATGCGGTACTCGTGCAGGAGAAGATGCAGCGATATATCGGATTGTTCCACGAGAAATAAAACCGGGATTTTACGAAGTGCCAGTAATAGCAAGACGCCATCTTGCCGAGCCTCTGAAGTTAATTAAGGAAAATATTTTTTAGTTTTAAAACATATCATCATTTATGAAACTTCCCAATGGAAAGTTAGAGAAGACTATGTTTGGCGGTTCTGCATTTGAGGAGCTGGTAAAGGACATTGAAACTCGCGGATTTACAGGATACATAAAAATCATAAGATATGGTAAAGATTACGCTCTATCACATGTTGTGTATGAGGAGGGTGCACCTATACTGGCCGATTACGAGAATGATATCGTTGAGCGAGGAGATGATGCTCTACGCCATGCGGTTAAGTTGGGACTTGATGAAAATTCAGTAATTGAAGTTCATTCATTCAAATATCGTTCATCCACCATTGATATGGACTTCATAGTGAGAAATAATCATAATTCAAAAACCACCGTGCAGAGTCTTCGTGTGTTCTTTGATGAAAGAGAAGAGGTTCCTGCATTAGGTGATTTGAAAATTGATCTGGAAGATCTTAAATTTAACGAGAATGCATCTCGGCCCAAAATATCGCAAAGTACTGGAGCCATCAATTACGAAATTCTACAGAAGCTGGCAGAGATACGGGAAAGGGAGAGATTGTTAAAAGAGCGTGAAAACGCAATTGCAGAGCGCGAAAGGGACATTGCAGAGATGAAGGTTAAGATATCTAAGGAACGAGAGAAGATAGAGACCTTACGAGCTCAGGTTCTGGCCAAAGCTGAAGAACTTAAACGTGTCAAGAGTGAGTTGGAAGAGAAATACAGAGAAGTTGAGGAAGCCATGAGTAAGGTGAGAGTTAAGGAAGAGGAAATAGCTTCAAAGATGCTGAAGCTTAAGGAGCGTGAGCTTCAACTAAACGAAAGAGAGGCGCAAATAAAAAAGAAAGAAGAGGATTTAAGTTTTAGAGAATCAGAATTGGAGCGTGAAGTTGAGAGGATTGAAGAGCAAAAGAGATGGATTGCATCGCAAATGAGAGAGATAAAGAGTAAAGAAAGTGAGATTGAAAATCAAAGAGAAGTGTTAAGGAGAACAAAAGAGAACCTTGATGCCAGAGAGGCAGAATTGAGTGAGAGAGAGAGAGCTATCACAAAGCAGAAAGATGAGCTGGAAGAGCAAAAAAGACAGTTAGAATTTGAAAAAGAGAAATTGGAAAAGATGAGAAAAGAGCTTGAAAAAAGGGAGAAGGAGGTTTCATCACGAGAGAGAAAGGCAGAAGAAGCTCTTAGTACTCTTAAAAATATGAAAAAGGAAATTGAGAAAGAGCGTGAAATGCTGGAGAAGAAGAAAGCTGAAATTGATTCTAAGATGAATGAGATAGAGGAAAAAGAGAGAAAACTTAATGAAGAACAAAAAAGATTAAAAGCTCTGGAAAAAGAGATTAAGACCCGTGAAGCAGAACTGAAAGAGAAAAGCGAGGATATTGAGAGGCGGGCAATGGAACTCAAAAAGAAGGAAATAGAAGTAGAGACAAAGATGTACGATTTAAAAACTAAGGAGACTGAAATTGAAGAGAGAGAGAAAAAACTGACAGAGAAGGAGAAAGAAGTTGAATCAAAGCTCAAAGAGATTAAAAAGAGAGAGAAATCTCTTAAGGAGCTTAAAAAAGAACTGGACGCAAAGCAAAAGGAGATAGAGGAAATGGAGCAGCAACTTGAAGAGAAAAAGAGAGAGGCAGAAAACAAGATAAGAAAATTGGAGGAAATCAAGGAGAGTCTGAAGGTAATTTAAACACACTATTTTCTTTGATTTTTTCAAGCTTACCCAATCATGAGTAAAGTTGATATACACAAACCCCCTTGATGTTGGAAATGATTAGGATATTGTATCTTGTTCTGACTTCTGCGATAAGTTTCATCATTGCCGCTAACAACTCTGCAGGAAGTATAGGAACTCTGTACGGTTCCCGCATAACTTCATACTATAAATCCGCTTTATTTGCCGGCACTTTAGTCATGTTGGGCACTTTTTTGGAAGGTTGGAAGATGTCTGGAGCAATTGGCGGAGGAATGATTGAAAATCCCCTTACAATTCAAATGTCGCTACTTGTCCTATTTTCAACTGCATTGCTTCTTTTAATATTCACAGTAATGTCCATACCCCTATCCGCATCTCAAATTTTAGTTGGTTCAATTTTAGGTGTTGCTACTTTTTATGCTATTGGAGTGAATACAGAGTTTGTAGGATATGTGGTAATGGCATGGGCAATAAACTTCTTAGCTTCAATGGCTTTGGCATTTATAACATACATATCCTTAGCAGCATTTTCAAAGCATAGAAACATATTTGCAATGAGCAAATTTTACACAATTTCACTTTTGATAAGTAGTGGATTTATTGCATACACACTTGGAGCCAATACCATAGGATTAATTGCATCCTTGGATCTATCAACATATTCTATTTTAATAGCGGGAATGTCGGCAATGGCTGGCACGGTTATGCTGGGAAAGAGAACAGTAATTACTGTTGGAAGCAGAATAACAAACATGGACCCTCCGAGAGCATTCTCTGCTCAAATTGGAGGAGCCATTATTGTTGAGATATTCACCCAGTTTCACTTTCCTGTGTCCATTACTCAGGCAATAATAGGTGGAGTCATAGGAACTGGTGTTGTTAAGGGATATAAAGAATTGAATCACAAAACTATAAAAAACCTCCTTCTCTCATGGTTGTTGGCTCCAATTAGCGCATTTGTTTTGACATATATAATTGTTAGAGTGATACCTTTGCACTTATGAGAATTATCACATCAGAAGCGTCTTCAGCTTTATCGCTTATAGCGTCTATCCACAAAACTAATTTCTCTATTTGCAGTATGGAGAGAACGTCATCAATTTTCTTCTCATTGTTGTATAACTTTTTAAGTATACTCAACTTCAAGTCATCAGCCTTGCTCTCGTACCTTTCAACCTCGTGAGCTTTTTCAACAGCAAGATGCAAATCGCCTTTTAGTATCTGCATCGCAGATTCGTTGAGAGTTTCAACGCTCTTTTTGGTTATCTCAAGATATTCCATTATGCCGCACTCTTTTAGAAATTCTATCGCCTCAGTAGATGGCTTCCTTAAAGAGATTATCCTGCTAACTTGCTGTATTTTATCAATTACTTTATCAATCTGCTCTGAGAGATTTATAAATATAGCCCGATCAGCAGGAAAAAGAAGTCCTTCAGAGAATAAAAGCTCATTTTTTCTCCTGAGTGAGTCGCCAACCCGCTCTTTCTCATATATTTTTCTCTCTAATTCCTCCACCCTATCCCAATCAGAATCAAGAAGCGCCCTAACCTCCTCAATAAAGAGGTCCATGGATTCAAGAGCTATGGTTGAATGTTTCTCGTAAATCTCAATTGCCTCCTTCTCCTTTTTAGATTTGAACATCAGAGCCACCGGCGGGAATCGAACCCGCGACCTCCACCTTACCAAGGTGGCGCTCCACCGGCTGAGCTACGGTGGCAACCATCGGGAAATACGGTTCCAATTAAAAAACTTTTTCTTCAAAATAAAAAAAGATGTGTTTATTTTTAAACAATCATATTGTCTCTTCCTGTGCTGTTTCTTTCTTGGACTTTTTCACTATATCTTCAATGCCCTTGCCTTTCTTCTTTCTGAGGTACACGTCAACTCCTACAAGCACTGCAAGAGCCACCAGTATTCCGATTATTATGTAATCCCACAGGTAATTTGGTGGTGCTTTCACATCAATGGTGTATGTGTCTGTAACGTAAGACGCACCATGGCTATCCACCGCCACAAACGCATAAGTGTGCTCTCCGGGTGACAATTTACCAGTATATTGGAATATCAAACCATTCCTGTTGTCATGCCCTCCTGCAATGTCCATCTTTATCTTTGTCCCATCCAGTACCAAGTATACCTCTGATGGAGAATCACCATCTTCATCTTTATAAGTTACTGTAAACGTGTACTCTTCATTCTCAGCATTCATTAGATATACTACCTCATTGGTGAGAATTGGATGATGATTTCCAATAACCACCGATATAACAAACTTTTGGACGGCGCTTAAATTGTATGAGTCAATTACCTGTATCACAATAGTATGATTTCCGAGGTCTCTGTATCCCGGAACCCATGTAATCAACCCTGAAGTGGAATTGATGACCATGCCTGCTGGCGCGTTGACCAACACATACCTCAAAGAATCTCCATACTTCAAATCAGGATCCGTAGCTATAACCTGATAAGTGTATGTCTCATTCTGCACCGCCGTGGTGGGTGCAACGCTCTCTATCTCCGGCGCATCATCCACGTTCTTCACTTCTACAACAAAACTCTGCACAGCGTACTTTCCATTACTATCAATAACTCTTACTGTAACTGTGTTGTTTCCAACCTCATCATTGCTTGGAACCCATGTAATCAACCCTGAAGTGGAATTGATGACCATGCCTGCTGGCGCGT
>CAYRMJ010000027.1:9637-11878 GCA_964425415.1 uncultured Thermoplasmata archaeon
TCAAAGAATCTCCATACTTCAAATCAGGATCCGTAGCTATAACCTGATAAGTGTACGTCTCATTCTGCACCGCCGTGGTGGGTGCAACGCTCTCTATCTTCGGTGGATCATCCACGTTCTTCACTTCTACAACAAAACTCTGCTTATCAATGGCTCCGTGACCGTCCACCACCTCTACTACAATGGTGTGATTACCCACCTCATCATTAGTTGGAATCCATGTTATCAGTCCGGTATTCGGGTCAATTTTCATTCCGTACGGCGCTGATATCAAAATGTAAGTGAGATGCTCATCCACTTGCAAATCTGGATCGTAAGCAATTACTTGATAATTGTATGTTTCGTTTTGCATAGCCATTTTTGGAGGTGTGCTCTCAATGATTGGAGCCCTATCCGCCCGTATGAAAATAGGTAGATAGGAATCTGTAACTCTACCACTCCAACTATATGTTCTATTATCTACAACCGCTGTAAATGTGAAAGGTGAGTGTTCTATTTTTCCAGTGCTTAGCTGAGTGTACTCGCAAATTACCATGATATCGGTAGCACCAGAGGCATAAGTTGTTCCAGTTGCCACAAGAGTTCCGTGGGAATCGTAAACGCTCACATTAACCCCACTAATTGGATTGCCGTCAAGGTCCTTCACAACAGGTTGCACGTACCAGTACACACTAAGCACTGAACTATCCATTACTACCGCTGTGTTTTCATTAAACATAGTATTGTAAACTCTGAATACACTCCCATTAGTCAGATAGAAATCGTTGATGGCGTTGTTAAATGTACTGTTGTATATACTTACATTGGACGCATCTGCCCTTATTCCAACTTGATTATTTGTAAGTGTAAATGAAGTTAGTTTCAAAGGAGTGTGCGTGAGAACAATGGCAATCACATTCCCACTGAACTCTAAGTTTTTAAGCACTTTAGGCGTAGAGTTGTCAAGGAGTAAACCAAAATGCTGATCATTTACTATGTGCAAATTCTCCAGAATGGACTTGGTGTTGTAAATTTCAATTCCACCATACCAGTTATCCTTTATTGTGGAGCTTATAATTTCTGCGTTTTCAGAGTTTAAAATTTTGATAGAGTAAGCTCTCTCTATGGAGCTACCGTACATGTAAATGGATCCTTCAACGATAACACGATAATGTGTACCTCTATAACCTGTGATTGCATCCTCGGTTATATCCGTAGCTATAACTCTAAGAGATGCACCATGTTTCACCCAAATCTTGAATTCGTTGTTTGAAGAATCCACCACATAAACCGCCACATGCATTCCTGTGCTGCTCTCAGTCCCATCTATGTTGTAGAGTGTCAACTGCCCACCATTCTCCACTGTAATGTTTCCTCTTATTTTTATTGCATTGCCATCTGCTATGGACGATGAAGTTATGATCCAATTCACATAGGAGGTGGTATCTGTATATAGCCCATACAATGTATTGTAGCTTATCACTCCGTTATACATAGTTATGTTGGAACTTCCAACTACCCAGATTCCACCGCCTTCCAAGTTATTCAGATATCCAAAGTTGTAAGTTATGTTGTTGTTGCGCACATTACCAACAACCCTGTTCAGATAGATACCGATATAATTATCATAAATTATGTTATTTGACAAATCGGCCAAATTAACATTATGAAGTGCAATTCCGTTGTTGAGATTTGCTCTGAAAACATTATCATTTACAACTACCTTTGAACCATCGGCAATGAAAAGTCCATCACTATGAGAGTAATACCCCGTGCCTACATTATTTCCATTTCCGTTATGATAAAACTCCGAGCCGTTAACGGTTACTGAATAAGCGGAATATATTGATATACCATTGTTCCCATTTCTATCAAAAGTAGATTGTGATATGCTCACAGAGATGGCACTATCTATTTCCACGCCATTATTACCGTTGCTGGAAAATACGCTGTTATAAATGTTAAAATTACGCACTTCATTTTTAACATACATCCCATCATTGCCATTATGAGTCACTTTTGTATTTTCAATGCTGCCAGTAGCATAAACATATGTTGAATATAAGTAGATTCCATTTCCTCCATTATGTGAAAACTCAGATGAATCAATGCTCACTGAGACCTCTAATGATGCAGATGCAGATAAGCCATCATTTTGATTCTCATTGACTTCAATGTTTGTAGAGGAGATAGATAGTTTTCCGCTGGCCGTGGCATATATACCGTACGCACCCTCATAACTAAGCTGAGTGTTGGTGATGG
>CAYRMJ010000027.1:11978-16568 GCA_964425415.1 uncultured Thermoplasmata archaeon
TCCATTTCCATCTATCTCGCTGTTCTTTACGCTTGCACTCACTCCTGAATTGCCATATGTGTAAAGCCCGATATCGTGATTTCCATCAATGTGTGACCCATCAATGTTAATTTGCACTACTCCACTGGTCCTTAAATAAACTCCATCTCCGCTATCGGACGTGACATAACTTCCAGAAAGTGTGAAGCTAATTTCCTTTGAGGTGGAAATAAACAACCCATAATTATGGTTGTAAAAATCACTGTTACTTGCACTCACCGATACTTTATCAGCTGAATAAATGACCAATCCTCCCATATTTGAGGATATGTTTGAATTTGTAATGGACACTGAAACCTGTCCTAACGTTCCAACAAAAACTCCGTATCGGCCACTTTGATTAACATTTTGATCCATATATACCGATACCTTATTTGCATAATGAAAACCAAGTCCATCCCATCCGCTTTCTGATACTTCATTGCCTCCGATATGCATTGTTATATTTCCATTGGCACTCACATTTAATCCACTTCCATGATTATTTACAATTACATTGGAAGTAAATGTCCCGCTTGGAAAATCAACATCTTTCTCTCCATACATATATATACCATCTTCATGATTGTTTTTTATAGTATTGCCTGCAATTTGGACATTTTCAACATCTATTGACCACCAGTATATTCCATCCTCTCCATTGTTTTCAATATCGTTATTTTGTATATGCGGCTTGGCAAATATTACATCAATTCCATCGCTGTTCTCTCCAGAGAGTTGATTACTTTCAATGTTTGCACTATTAATGTCAGAATAGAATATTGCAGAGTTTGCTCCGTTTATTGGTGCAAGCACATCTGTGTAGTATTCATACTTGGCAGTATCTGAAAAAGGAAGGAGACTGTACATTGAGGAAGGTGAAAATACAGAGCCTGTGCCCTTTAGGTGAACCATCGCGGATGAATCCTCCAAATAATCAGCCCTTAGCCACTGCTCGTACCATGATTTCCAGCCATTATGTTCCGCATCCCATCCAATATCTTGCCCAAATAATATTAAATTTCCTCCGTTACTTAAAAACTGTGTCAAATTATGGCGCTCTGTAGCATTTAATGTATTATAAAATTGATATCCTGTGAACCATATAACCACATCGTAAGCTTCCAACACATCATCCCGTGGGGCACCATTAGTGGATGTGTTCCAATAGTAGTAGGTTTGCGATATTCCATCCAAAGCACTTTCGTAGTACTTTTCCAATCCATAGCCTCCATCATCATCAACCAAAAGCACTCTATTATGTGTACCAAAGAAACTCAGTGCATTGCTGATGAAGCTCTCTCTAGCTGATTCACTATTGATTTGCTCAAGCCCAAATCCAAAGTAAGTTAAATTGTAAGTACCTTTATAATACACCCCTGCACTCAACTCATCATAGGAATAAATAACAATTGCAGTATCCATATCTGTAATTACATTATGAGCAGCGTATATGTGCGATTCCCCATACCCGTATATTCCATACTGATTTGAATGCAGATCGTTGTAAATTATAGTTGGTTTTCCTACAGCTCCGGCTAAATATATGCTGGCATTTAAATTAGAACTGTGCAACTCATTTAAATATATAGAGTTATTTGCAATATATGGATTTTCAACATAGTACCCATAGATGCCAACATCTCCGCTATGATGTATTTTATTTCCTGATATCACACCAGAACCACCATATATTTCAATACCCATCATACTATTATCGTATATTGTAGAATTCAATATCCGAGGATTGCTTCTGTATATTATCACTCCAATCATGTTATCAGATATTGTTGCATTGTATATTTCTGCGTTATCGGTTGCAATCCACAACCCCAGATCTGCAGTATAGTTTCCATAAGGATCCCACTTGTGCCATCCACAGTAATGAAGTTCACTATCCCTGAATGTGAAATTAGCCCATTTGTTAACTCTGAAGAAATAGTCATGATTGTAATCTTTAGTGTATGCAGTTATTATTGAAGCTCCTGTACCGTTATTCTGAACAATCATGGTACCTGTTGAATTAACTGTTATTCCATACTGGCCGTTGTATCCTGAGTTTATTTCCCATTTTGTACTGTTAATGTAAAGCACACCACCAACTGTAACATTGTTTGTTATAACTGTGTGAAGAGAGTTCTCCACCGTCATTAATCCGTTATCATAAACATTTCCAGCACTAAGAGTCAGATTGTACATTTTCAATTTTGCACCGTTTTCTACGAAAATGTCTCCAGCCAAATGAACATCGTTGTTCATAATATTTACATCATCAGATATTATCATAGTAGTATGAGAAAACTCGTCAGCGTACACACCTCCAAATCCACTATTATTTGATATTTCATCGTTCACCATTAAGACTGTAGATGCAGAGAAATAAGCACCACCAAATGCCTGAGATATTGCAAAGGATACATCATCTATGTACCATCCAGCATAATTAATAGAATTATCACTTGTGAATTCAAAGTCAATCTGCACATCGTATCCTGCAAAAGCACTTAAATCAATATTTACTTTTTTCCATCCATAGCTATTTCCAGTATATGTTTCTAAAGTATACCATGATGTACCCCCATTATAAGTTATTTTAACAAATCCTTTATCATAGCCGTTTTCCATACTGTACCAATGCCAAAACGTTAAGTTTGCAGATATGGCATCCCATGGTATGTGAATAGTGGGGGTATATAGGTTTGAATCTGCGTTATTTCCATAATTACTGTTTAGATTTGTGCCCCAGCAGTTTGATGGAGAATGTGCAGAGGAAGGTCCTACCGTAGGTTTTCCAAGTTGCCATGTTGTTCCTGGTGAATCTGTATGGGTCCATCCTACTGCGCCATGCTCCATATCATAATTCTTCAAATAAATATTATTTTTTCCATTCCTCTCAACCACATTCCCAATGAATCTAATGTCAACGTTGTATGTGTGAATTCCACCATTTGAATTATCTTTGATTGTGTTATAGTCAATATCACCAGATAAGTTTGCAGTTGTTGCAGTATTGATATCCACTGCCTCCAACCAAAGGCCATATCCAGAACTACCGGATATCATGTTGTTTGCGATGTTCACTTGCACATTAGAATATGTAGATGCAGCCGTAGCATTTGTAATAGAATAAATGAGCACAGCATCATCAGAGGTATGCAAAAATTGATTTGAGTTAAAGTTTGTATTCACATTAGAATACGCATTTCCAGAGTTGTGCTTTTGAGTTGAGTATCCTATTAAATATACTCCTCTACCATTACTAGAGAATTGATTATTGTAAATGTATGAATTTATAGATGAATCTACATCATTGGAGTATTGTATAGCATTCTCTCTTATAACT
Organism: uncultured Thermoplasmata archaeon; assembly: GCA_964425415.1. GTDB lineage: Archaea > Thermoplasmatota > Thermoplasmata > Thermoplasmatales > Aciduliprofundaceae > JAADDK01. Next base: position 15,340 of record CAYRMJ010000027.1, read on the forward strand.
AAACCGTACTCATTCTCATTCTCAATGAGATTTCCATAAAAATTAAAGTTCAATGTTGAAGTGGTAGAAGCACCGTTTGAATATGGATAGTCATCAACAAACAACCCATAATTATTAAAAGAAAAGGTGTTGTTATACACATTTATATAAAAAACCAATGAAGAAGGATAATTTGCACCAGTGGAATTTAAATATATATATGCACCTCCTCCAGAATTGTAAGCAACATTGGTGTCTGTTATGTTCAGTACTGCATTTATATCTGAGTTGGAAGCTCCTCCCAACGATTTTACAAATGAATATATACCATAATATGAGTTAGATGTTATGTAAGAATTGTAAATTTCCAAATTGTATGCTGCACTTCCCCCATTAGAGTACCAATCCACATCTATTCCATCCATATTATGTTCAATTACTGCATTATTAATGGAAACTTGATGAGAATTTACAGTTATACCGGTATTAGCATGAGAAATATGAACATTATAAAAAGTAGCAGAACCATTTACAAAGATACCTTTCCAGAATCCAGGATAGGGAGAGGAAGTATTTGCAATGAACTCTACCATGGAGCTTGCCAATCCATTCACCACCAATTTACCATCAACATAAAGGCCAGTGTTTTTATTGAATTTGATAACCGTTCCATTTGTTATTGTAAGGGTGGCGCCAGCAGCCACGGTAACATTTCCAGTCACATTTACAGTACCGCTCCATGTGGTATTAGATAAAATCGTGCCATTCAGAGCGCGAGTCACAAACTTATTTGTCTTTATATTTTCAAAATTTTTCGTAGGCTTATAACTTAACACATTCACCAAATTTTCAGTTAGATCTGAGTTGCTCTTTCTTATAACGTTTTTGAACTTTTCATTTATCTGATCATCATTCGTTTGCTTATCAATATGCCTTTTATTCAATCCCAAAATTTGAACATTTGGATTTTTCAAGGTGTTTATGTTATTTACTTTAGCAACATTCTCTTTTTCAATCATTTTTATTTGTGATTTAAATTCATTGGGCATCGCCACCGTAAGCGCTGCAAATACGCTTAAAATCATCAACAATCCAACCAGCACAGCCACAACTTTACCATCCATTGCCATCGCCTCCATAGTTAACAGGGCATTGGTAGAATGATATATAAGTTTTTTGAAAACTCTCCTAAGAGGTGGAGTACGGAAATTATTTCGCATAAGGATTAAGAACGAGATAGAACTAAGGAA
>CAYRMJ010000028.1:0-16371 GCA_964425415.1 uncultured Thermoplasmata archaeon
GTACGGCAAAGATTGGAGAGTTCCCAAAAAGAACTGGTATGTGGGACGGTTTGAAGGACACAGTATTGTGCCAAATGAAGAAAATAAATCATAATTTAAAAGAGTTTTAATAATGAACAACAATATGGGAGCAAGGATGGTGAACACTATGAAAGGCGTCATAATCGCAGCTGGAGAAGGAAGCAGGTTTGGAAATATTACCTATAACAAACCAAAACCACTTATTGAATTAGATGGCAAACCAATAATTGAATGGGTAATGGACGCTCTTATGAGTGGAGGAGTTGATAGTTTTGTGATTGTAGTAGGATATTTAGGAAATAAAATAATAAAAAAGTTAGGAGAAAATTATAATGAGGCAGATATAACTTTTGTTAATAATAAAAACTGGAAACTTGGAAATTTAACGTCTCTATATTCCGCAAGAGAACTTGTGAATGAGGAGTTTATACTATCAATGTCTGATCATCTATTTGATCCAGCTATCGTAAGAGATCTTATAAAAGTTAAATCTCAAACAACTGTTCTCTTAGGGGTTGATAGAAAGTACCAACAAACAGAAGATGACATGAAAGTTCTCATTGATTCACATAAACACATATTAAATATTGGAAAAAAGATATTTGGAAATTTTGTTGATATAGGATTATTTAAATTAAAGCCGAAGATTTTTGAGTATTCAAAAGGAGCGATTGATGAAAACAAATTTCAATTATACCAATCCATCTTAAAAGCAGCTAAAAATAAAGATGCTATGGCATACGATATATCCAGAAGGTTTTGGATAGATATTGATACACCAGAGGAATTAGAAAGCTATTACGTTCAAAAATTTCCAGAGTTTATCAAAAAAAGAAAATGGGATTAAAACAAATCATAATACTCAATACCCAGATGAGTTATAAGTTCCTCGCCCATCAGATAGCGCAGAAAGTTCTTGAGCTTCGCATGTTGTATGAATAGGTCATTCTCTGGATATAAACCAGGGGCAACCATTGGGCTTTTGAAGTAGAAACTTAGCCATTCCTGAATGCCTTTAAGGTGCGCTCTCTGAGCCAGATCCATGAAAAGAACCAAATCCAGAACCACCGGAGCAGCAAGAATGCTGTCTCTACACAAGAAGTTTATTTTAATCTGCATTGGATATCCCAACCACCCAAATATATCAATGTTGTCCCAGCTCTCTTTGTTATCTCCGCGAGGGGGATAATAATTAATTCTAACTTTATGATATATATTTCCGTAAAGGTCTGGATATTTGTCTGGCTGAAGAATTGTTTGAAGCACTGAGAGCTTGCTTGTTTCTTTTGATTTGAAAGATTCAGGATCATCCAGAACCTCACCATCACGATTTCCCAAAATATTGGTGGAAAACCAGCCATTAATTCCAAGCATTCTCGCCTTCAATCCGGGTGCAATTATAGTTTTCATCAAAGTTTGACCTGTTTTGAAATCTTTGCCGGCAATAGGTACATTCATCTTATCCGCCAATTCGTACATTGCTGGAAAATCAACAGTTAAGCCGGGCGCGCCATTTATGAACGGCACTCCCAATTTCAGGGCCGCATACGCGTAAATCATACTTGGAGAAATGTCCTTGTGACTCTCCTCAAGACCTCTCTCAAAGTTCTCAAGACTTAGATGCACCTCGCTTGGAGGTATGTATATCTCCGTGCTTGCCGCCCACACCACAACGAGTCTGTCCACATCATTCTCTTTTTTAAATTGTTTTATGTCCTCCATAACCTCTTCAGCCATCTCCATTTTGTTCTTCCACTCTTTTGTATAATTTCCATTTAGCTTTTTCACATAATACTGATTGAAAACACCGGGCATGGGTTTTAGATCTTGCATAAAATCTCTAACAAGATCAAGATCCTCTCTCTTCAAAACACCCGCCTTCTTGGCACCCTCATAGGCGCTCATATCAAATATGTCCCAGCCGCCAAATACTAGATCTTTCAAATTTGCAAGAGGTACAAAATCCTTTATTAGTGGAAAACGATTTTCGGTTCTCTTTCCCAGCCGAATGGTCTGCATTTGAGTAAGAGACCCATAAGGCTTCCTCAAACCCCTTCGTATCATCTCAACGCCTGCAATAAAAGTAGTGCTTACAGCACCATTCATTCCGGGAATCAGAACACCAACTTTCCCCTGAGGTGATTCTATGTTTACTTTCATATCTCTGTCACCACGGTGGATAAGTTTTACAGATATATAACCGTTGAGCCTTGAATATGAGATAACAATTTTATATATTGAACACATACATTGCCACATGCGAGCGGTGATTCTTGCTGCGGGGGAGGGAATGAGGCTCAGACCTCTCACCACATACACTCCCAAGCCCATGCTTCCAGTGGGAAACAAGCCCATACTTCAACATATCGTGGAAGCTCTCGCCAAGGAAGATGTGAGAGACATCACAATGGTTGTGGGCTACAAAAAAGAGAGAATAATGGGTTTTTTTGGAGATGGCTCGGATTTTGGAGTGCATATAGAATATGCCATTCAGAGAAAACAGCTTGGAACAGCCCATGCGCTTCTTCATGCTAAGCCGAGTGATGATTTTATTTTGCTACCCGGAGACAACATAGTTGACCCGCAGTGCATACATTCCGTAAAATCAAAAAATAACAGCATATTGGCAGTTCACTCCTACATCCCGTCAAAATATGGGGTTGTGGAAATAAAGAAAAAAAGAGCAAGAATAATGAGTGTAAGAGAAGTGGAAGATCAGGCTCTGGTTTTCACAGGAATTGGACACTTCACATCTGAGCTATTCACCATTGCAAAGAGCACTCTACGAGACGGTTTTTACGACATAACAGATGCAATAAATAGATTAGATGTAAATGTTGTTGTGAGTAGTTGCACATGGCTTGACGCTGTTTATCCTTGGGACCTCCTTAATTTAAACTGGAAGATTTTGAAAAACACTCCTAAAAACATAGCTGGAAAGATTGAGCATGCCACAATTATTGGAAAGGTACAAATAGGGGATGGCGCGGTCATAGGTGCAGGCACATACATAAAAGGACCTGTTGTCATTGGCCGTAACTGCACAATAGGCCCAAATTCAGTGATCATGCCCGGCACGTCCATAGGAGATGGCACTCAGGTAGGTGCGATGAGTTATGTGGAAAATAGCATATTGATGGAGAATTCGGTGATTGATGTGGGTGCACGCATTAGAAACTCCATTGTTGGAAACGCAGTTAATGTAGGATTCAATGCCATGCTCCTTTCTGGAAAAATCAAAAAAATATCAGGTACTGAGATTGTTGAGAGAGAAGATGTGGGTGCGGTCATAGGGGACAATACGCAGATAGGTTCGGGTGTGAGCATTGCACCGGGCACAATGGTGGGTGCTGATGCGAAAATTGAGGACTGTGCTAAAATTCACAAAGATGTAGAAAACTGTGCGCGGGTGATTTGAGAATGTGCGGAATAGTTGGATACATAGGGTTTAGAAACTCAGCTGAGATTCTGCTTCACTCGCTCCGCAAGCTGGAGTATAGGGGCTACGATTCTGCAGGTATTGCCATAGCGGATGAAAAAATTCACCTCTCAAAGAAGGCAGGGTTCGTGGAAGACCTAAATCCGGAATTTAAAGGAACCATGGGCATAGGCCACACGCGCTGGGCCACGCATGGCAAGCCAAGCGATGAGAATGCACATCCATTTGTGGATTGCAAAGGCGAGTTTGCAATAGTGCACAACGGCATAATTGAAAATTACATGGAGCTCAAAGAGGATTTGCTTGAAAAGGGCCATAAGTTCAGCTCAGAGACGGACAGTGAAGTCATTGTGCATTTGTTGGAAGAACTCTACGATGGTGATTTCCTCAGCACATTTTTGAAGATGGTTAACATGCTTCGCGGCTCATTCGCCATAGTTGCAATTCATCGTGGAGAACGCAGAATAATGGGCGCTAAAAACGAGAGTCCTCTCACAATAGGATTGGGAGATCATGAGAACTTTCTCGCCTCTGACATACCAGCATTCTTAGACTTCACTTCAAGAGTGCTCACTCTCAAAGACGGAGAGATATGTGAAGTAACCGATGATTTTGTGAAAATATACGATTTCTCTGGAAAAGAGATAAAAAGAGATGCGATTTTTGTGGACTGGAGTCCTGAGGCGGCTGAGAAGGCTGGATATCCGCACTTCATGCTAAAGGAAATTTTTGAAGAGCCCATGGCAATGGACCAAACTCTCCATGGCTTACTTTCTCAAAATCCTCAAATTTCATGGGACTTTGACACCATAAACATAGTGGCATGCGGCACATCGTATCATGCAGGATATGCAGGAAAGTACATGATTGAAAAGTACCTCCACATCCCGGTTTCTGTGCATTTTGCCTCAGAGTACCGGTACCGAGATAAAGTTAGAGAGAACCCATTGGTCATATTTATCACACAGAGCGGCGAGACCGCAGATACCCTTGCAGCTGCCAGAATGGCTAAGAAGATGGGCTATCCTACATTGGGTATAACTAATGTGGTGGGGAGTTCCATAACCAACATTGTGGATAGTGTAATATACACATCCGCAGGCCCTGAGATTGGCGTTGCAGCAACTAAAACATTCACCTCACAGGTTCTCTCTTTATACTATCTCGCTTACCGTTTTGCAATGGAGATCAACGGCATGTCCGAGGGAGAATTAAAAGATAAAATAAATGCACTACGCACACTTCCAAATAAAATTGAGAAGATTTTAGAGATGAACGAGCGCATTCGTAACATAGCCGATGAGATTATGAACAGAAAAGATATGTTCTACATCGGCCGCAAGATAAACTACCCAACCGCAATGGAAGGTGCGCTTAAGATGAAGGAGATTTCGTACATTCACGCAGAGGCGTATCCTGCGGGGGAGTTGAAGCATGGACCACTGGCACTAATTGACAATGGAGTCCCAGTCATCGCTCTTGTTCCTGAGGATGACACCTACGCAAAGATGATTGGAAATATTAAAGAGGTAAGCGCAAGAGGAGCGAAGGTCATCGCCATATCCACCAGCAGAGACGTGGAGAAGTACGTGGATGTTATCATTAGAATTCCGAAAATTCATGAAGAGTTGTTCATATTCCCCGCAACGGTGGTTCTTCAGCTTTTGGCATATCACACCGCAGACCTTCTTGGCCGGGAAATAGACAAGCCCAAAAACCTCGCCAAGAGCGTGACGGTGGAGTGAGTTTGCATAGGTTTTTATACTCACTTCTCTTTTTGCCATTATGAAGTTCAGCGGGTCATCGGGGATGAGAATGCAGTATTCAAGAGAACTGGTGGACGAGATTTATCGCCTCGGATTCTCCCTCGGTTCAAAGTACGGAGATATTGCGGTTGCAGGAGATTTCAGAAAAACCACGGAGCCGCTGATGCATGTGCTCATGGGCGCAATTCTCGCCGCCGGCGCAGATGTGAGTTTTGGCGGGCACGTTCCAACACCATCGCTTGCATATGCAACAAAGAATCACGATGCTGGAGCCATGATAACCGCCTCGCACAATCCTCCGGAGTACAACGGAGTGAAGCTCTGGAACAGGGATGGCTCGGCATTCTCCGAGGGGCAGATGAGAGAGTTAAGCGTGGGAAAAATAAGCACATGGAAGGATGTTGGCAGAACGGTGGAGGAGGACATGGTAGGAGCGCATCGCAACGCAATACTCAATGACTCAAAGCAACTGAACATAAAAATCGTGGTTGATTGCGCAAACGGAGCAGGAAGTGTGCTCACACCATTTCTACTCAAAGATATGGGCGCAGAGGTCATCACGATGAACTGCCATCCATCAGGTCTCTTCCCCGGGCATCCCAGCGAGCCGAACAAGGAGAATCTGCGGGCTCTGAGAGACATGGTGCTCCGCACCGGCGCAGATCTGGGAATTGCGCATGATGGTGATGCTGATCGATTCATAGCCATAACATCATCAGGTCGCTATCTAAGCGGAGATGAAATTCTGGCAATATTCACAAAATACTATGGGTTCAGGAGGATTGTTGCGCCTGTGAACTCCTCCATGCTCCTCTCTGAATTCGCAGAGGTTGTTCCATGCAAAGTTGGAGATGCAAACGTGTCGCAGATGATGAAAAATAGGGGGGTGGAATTTGGAGGAGAGAACTCAGGCACTCAGATTTTCGCATCGTGGAGATTCACGCCGGATGCAATTTACGCGGCGGTGAAATTCGCCGAGATTGCAGAGAGAGAGGATATTGATGCAATTGTTTCAGAGTTTCCTAAATTTCACACACTTCGCAGGAGTTACAGATACGAGAAAAGAGAGAGTGTGGAAAGAAAAATAAAAGAAATCGTGAAGGATTATGAGGCTATAACCGTGGACGGATATCGTGTGAATCTGGATGACTCGTGGTTCCTCATTCGCTTCTCCGGCACCGAGCCAAAGGTTCGCGTCACCGTGGAGTCAAAATCAAAAGATAGGGGAGAGAAAATAATGATGGAAATAGAGAGAGAGATAAAGGAGGCTTTGAAATGAGAGCGTTCATAATGGCAGCAGGCGAGGGCACGCGCATGTGGCCCCTCACTGAAAGAAGACCAAAGCCGCTGATTCCTCTTGCAAACAGGCCCATAGTGGAGCACATAATGGATGCGGTGGTTGATGCTGGAATAAGAAAGATAACCATTCTGATTGGCTACGAGGGGCGCAAGATTGCTGCGAGGTACGGATACTCATACAGAAATGCGAAAATTGATTACATATATCAGGAACGTAGGCTGGGCACCGGGCACGCGGCACTTCATGCAGAAAAATACAAAGAAGAAAAAATTCTCTTCATCAACGGAGATCTGTATTTTGATGCTGAGATAATAAAGGAGATGATTAAGCATGAGAATGCTGTGCTAGGAGTGTACAAGGAGGATGCATCACAGTACGGCATTCTGCGAGGAGAGGAGAGATTGGAGAGAATTGAAGAGAAGGTAAAAGGAGCAAGAAATGAATGGATAAACGGAGGCATATACATTCTCACAAGAGACATATTTGAATATCTGCACAGAACAAAGCCATCTCCAAGGGGGGAGATTGAGCTCACGGACGCACTGAACATGATGGCAAAAGAGATGGAGATAGATATCATACGGCACAATGGAAGGTGGATTGACATCGGCAGGCCTTGGGACCTGCTCACCGCCACGCAGGAATATATGAAGAACATGGAAGAGGAGAATTTGGGCGTGGTGGAGGACAATGTGGTTATAAAGGGAAAGGTGAGAATAGGAAAGGGCACGGTGATAAAGAGTGGCACATACATAGAAGGCCCCGTGCTAATTGGAGAGAACTGCAAAATTGGGCCAAACGCGTATATCAGACCGTACACTGTGCTGGGTGATGAGTGCCATGTTGGCAATTCCTCGGAGATTAAGGCATCGGTGATAATGCGTGGCACGAAGATTCCACATTTCAACTATGTGGGAGACAGCGTGATCGGAGAGAACTGCAATCTAGGCGCTGGAACGAAAATTGCAAACCTGAGGTTAGATGAGAGAAACATAAAGGTGTATGTGAAGGGAAAGCTGGAAGACACCGGCCGAAGAAAATTAGGTGTGATAATGGGCGATGAAGTGCATACCGGAATAAACGTGAGCATTGATGTAGGCACGATGATCGGCTCTGGAGTGCACATTGCGCCGGGCGCTGTGGTGCGCGGAGTGATAAGTGCAAGGACTCGCGTTTATTAAAAAGAGATAGTGTAAAATTTGAAAGAAAAAATTAAATAATTTACCATTGATTGCCAACCATGGATTTGCGAGTGATATACGATGATAAACACCGTGCTTACTGGAACATGGCCTTTGACGAGTCTCTTTTAGTTCATCTTGACAAGATAGGCCCGACATTAAGACTGTACGGTTGGAATCCACCAGCGGTGAGCATAGGATACTTTCAAAGCATGGAAGAAGAGGTTGATGTGGAAAAGGCAAAGAATTTAGGTGTGGATTTAGTGAGAAGAATTACAGGAGGCGGTGCTGTTTATCACAAATACGAGATCACGTATTCAATCACCCTTCCCCAGTTCAAAGGCAGAATTTTAGATTCGTATATGGTGATTGATGAAGGAATAATGAAAGCTCTGAAAAAACTGGGACTGGAACCGAAGCATCATGGCATCAACGATGTGATAGTCAATGGAAAGAAAATTTCAGGAAATGCGCAAACAAGGAAATATGGAGGACTTTTGCAGCACGGAACTCTTCTGATCAATGTAAATGTGGATGAGATGTTTGAAATTTTAAAAGTTCCAGAGGAAAAATACAGAGATAAAGTAATAGACTCTGTGAAACACCGTGTAACCTCCCTTCATCACGAGGGCATTGATGTTGATTTTGATGATTTGAAAAATCTGCTTGCAGAAGGTTTCAGCGAAGCGCTGGGTGCGAAACTGTACGAGGATACGCTACCTAATGAAATATACGATTATGCTCACAATTTAGAGGTGAACAAGTATGCCACAAGAGAATGGAATTTCAAAAGGTGAGAGCATATACAAAGCAGGCAAGCTAATAAGAGTTAAGGCCAAGTTCATGGGTGAGGTCATTGAAGACATAAGAATAACTGGAGATTTCTTTCTGTACCCTGAAGAGAGCATTGAGAGCATAGAAAAAAGTCTGCGAGGAACTACGGTGGAAGATGCAAAGAGAAAGTTATCTGAGATAATGAATGATATGGAATACGAGGGTATAGATCCAGAATCGCTATCCAAAGCCATAAAAGATGCGTGGATGCGAAGAAGATGATGCTTGATTCATACTCTTTCATACCCAAATTTACAGAGTTTATAAATGCGATTAACACGCCGCAACCTTACTGGATAAGGGTAAATAAACTGAAAATTTCAGAAATAGAGTTGATTGACAGACTCTTTGCCAAAGGATTTGTGCTGAAGAGATACAAAGAGCTCAACGCGTATCGCATAATCAAAATGCCCGTAAAACATCCAGGAGCCACTTTTGAGCATTCTCTCGGCTACTACTATGTGCAGGACCTTTCATCAATGGTTCCACCGCTAATTCTAAACCCACAGCCCAACGAACTTGTTCTTGACATGGCTGCGGCACCCGGAAGCAAGACAACGCAAATGGCAGAACTTATGAACAATACAGGAACCATAGTGGCCAACGATGTAAGTGATGGAAGAATCAAAGCCTTAGCAGCAAATGTTGAGAGATTAGGTATAACAAATGTGCAGATAGTAAAAGGCGATGCAACTGTAAGAAAATTCAATATAGTATTTGACAAAGTGCTACTGGATGCACCCTGCACCGGAGAGGGTACTTTAAGAAAAACTCCTAAAACAAAAATGCCCACACTGAAAGATCACATTAGAATGTCAAAACTTCAAAAAAAATTGTTGAAAAATGCAGTGCTCCATCTTAAAGAGGGTGGCTATGTAGTGTATTCAACATGCACATTTAATCCCCTTGAGAACGAGGATGTTGTGAAGTTCGGAGTGAATGAGCTAAATCTTGAACCTGTAGAAATTAATCCGCCAGTACCACATACAAAGGGCGTGAAAGAATGGATGGGACATAATTTTGAGGATGTGTACGAGTACATGGTTAGGATATACCCGCACATGGTTGACACAGGAGGTATGGTCATTGCGCTTCTCAAAAAATAACAAATACAGAGAGTATTTCGTGGAGCGCTTCGGGGTGGGGAAAATAATTGAATCTTACGACTTTTACGAAGCCGCGCAGAGCGTGTGGGCCTACTCTGGAACCGCAGAGCCCAACGAAAATTTAGAAGTGCTGGGAATAAGGGCACTGCGAACCAAACGTGGTTTGAAACCCACGACTGCATTTATAAGAGTTATAGGAGCACATGCTACAAAAAATACCGTGGTTCTGAGCGATGAGGAAATGATGAAGTTCATGGCTGGAAAAAGTGTGGAAGATGTCTGCAAAGGTATGCGAGGATATGTTATCGTTCTAAGCGTAAAAGATGTGCTGGGTTGCGGATTGTGCACCGCTTCCAACACTTTAATGAGCCAGATTCCTAAAAAGTATAGAATTGCGAGTACATGGCTATAAATCCAGATTCTTTAAAATCTCTCTGAATCTTTCCACATTGGTTTCCACCGAAACGTACTTGGGTCGGAATGGGCATTTTTCCTCCTTCGCGGATATGAATACCTCATACGTGCCTATTTTTCTTGCCAGACTTTCTATTTCCACCTTGTCCATTCCAATAAGTGGCCGATATACTGGCATCTTCAAACCAATGGAAGAGGCGTACATATTGTTTAGAGTCTGCGATGCAACCTGACCTAAAGAATCACCCGTGATTATTCCCAAGGCCCCCTCTCTCTCTGCAACTTGCTCAGCAAAATGAAGCATCATGTACTTGCACAGCACGCATGTCCATCTTTTCATTCCCCTATTCTCAAGAACTCGCGCATATTCAGCAAGGACACTATGATGGCTGTGTATTTCAAGAGGTATGTCCTCCGGCGCATACTGTGAGAGGATAGTTATGTATTTTCTAACCTTTTTCTCACCCAGTGGCCCCTGAGAGAGATAGAGAGCATGTATCTTCGCACCTCTTCTGAGCATTAAGTACCCAGCAACAGGAGAATCAAGACCTGAGGATATGAGCAAAACAAGCTTTCCTGCTGAGCCAACAGGCAGCCCACCAACTCCGCGGTAGGTGGAGAAAAACACAAAGGCTTTGGAATTGATTATCTCTACACCCACAATTAGCTCAGGATTCTTCAAGCTTACTTTCCATCCAAAATTTTGAACAATGAAAGAGCCGATCTCCTCGTTTATCTTCGGAGAGGTCTTCGGAAAACTTTTGTCAACTCTGTGTGCAGAAACGCGAAAAGTGCTCGGCGTCATGGTTTTTAGTTTAGAAAGGATATAGCTAAACACCTCCTCATAACTCATCTCCTCCGCAGGTGAGAAGGACACTATCCCCGGAACTTTTTCAAGCACAAACTTAGCATCATTGTCCGTGTAAATGAGCACTCTGCCCCTGTAAGATTTAATATCATAATCAAAAGATTTCCTATCCAATGCACGAGCAATATTTCCAATTAGCAATTTTTCAAATTTGCCGCGATTTCTGCCCTTCAATCCCAACTCGCCATACCGAACTATGTATACCATCGCGCCCCATAAACTCAGGAAAACTAATAATAATTTGCCGTCATACAACCAAGAGATGAAATGGAAGGATTACCTATTTGTGTTCGTTGTTGCAATCTCGTTTCCCATATACTACTTCATGCTACAAAATTCGCATTCTATTTCGCTCTTATTTCTCAATTTCATAGTTGGAATATATCTATTGGTTGTAGGAAGCGATTACTTTGTGGACGGCGCGTCAGGCATCGCAACTCACATGAAGGTGAGTGAGCATACAATAGGTCTAACAGTGGTTGCATTGGCCACATCACTCCCAGAGATGGCAGTATCGGACATTGCCTCATTTTACGGGCATTCTGAAACGGCATGGGGCAATGCTGTGGGAAGTAACATAGCAAATGTGGGCCTTGTATTAGGCATAGCCGCCATAATTATGCCTTTGGCACTATCAAAGTACATACGCCGAGATGCCATTACCCTGCTGCTCATAACCGCTCTTTTGATGCTCTTCATATACGTATTTCACAGCTTGCTATGGTGGATGGGACTTGTGTTCATCATAATATACGCCATTTACCTAAACGACATACATGGAAGAGAGGAAGAAATTGAAGATTCACACACAGATATTTCACTACTCGGCGCAATTGCCCTAACAGTATTGGGCGCTTTGGGAATTGTATGGGGTGCAAACGTGCTGGTGGATTCAGCAATAGGCATATCCATAGTTTTTGGTGTGCCGGAAATAATAATAGCAACCACTGCTGTGGCGGTGGGCACATCACTTCCAGAGCTTGCAACAACCGTGTCAGCTACAATTAAAAAGAAACATGGTATTGCCGTGGGCAACATCTTGGGAAGCAACATATTCAACACGTTGGTTGTGCTGGGTACTGCAGCAATTCTGCATCCCATAGGCACCAATTATCGTGGTTTCTTAATCACATCCTTATTTTTGATTGTGATGACAACACTTATAGTTGCATTCTCCATTCACAGAAAGCTGGGAAAATTAGAAGGTGCCATTTTTTTGATAACCTATGCGGTGTTCATATATTCACTGATAACTTGAAGGGGCACGGTCATTTTTTGTAAAGGGAATAAGAATAATCATACTTACAACTACCGGCACCATGGCAACCAGCATCATATTGGCAAGACCGAGCACAGAGATTATGTATGCACCCAAAAGCGGTCCGAAAACCCATCCTGCCGCAACACCACCGTTCATCACTCCAAGGGCTGTGGCTCTCTCATCAGAAGTGCTCATTCTTGACACATAGGTATTTATTGAATTGAAGTACGCGGCCCATTTAGTACCAGAAACAAGAGCAGTAACCATGAGCAGGGGCAGAGATACTGCCACATAATACATGGCGAAAGTCAGCAAATAAAGAAAACTTCCAAAGATGATTACAATCTTACTACCAATTCTATCAGAAATATAGCCAAAAGGATATATGAAGAATGAGGAGAAGAGACCATCAATACCGTAGTAAAAGCCCACATAATCCTCACCGAAGCGCATGGCAATAAGCAGGGAGAGATAAGAGTAAACCATTCCTGAAGAGAGCATGAGTACGAAGGTTGAAAATGAAAATATGAGTATATTTCTGTTTCTTTTAGCATAGGATTTCAGAGATTTGAAAGATACATCCATTCTTCCTGGCCTGTCGTATCTGAACAGCATGCGAAAATCCATGGGCTTTTTTGCATTTTCATGAAAAAACAAAAACATCAGAAAGGAGATGCTAATTGGCAAAGAGGAGAGTAAGAACACGTACCTTATCGGGTAATTCTTAACCACCAGCCCACCAGCGAAATTACCCAACATGAACCCCACATTGGCAAACAGGTTGAATAGGCCAAATCCGCGTCCAACGTTCGGAGAGAGTTCTGATACGAGCGCACTTATAGCAGGAGTCTGCGCAGCCACAAAAAATCCTTGAAATGCACGTAGAGATAAAACTGCCACCGCACTCTGAATTAGGCCCATAAGCACAAAAAACAGAGCGGAAGAGGCTATTCCAAACAGCACGAACGGTTTTCTGCGACCTGCTACATCGGATTTGCGACCCCAGAACGTCTGTCCAAATGCTGAGGTGATATTGAATAAAACAGAGAGCAGAGCAACGAAGAGTAATCCACCACCTAACAACTTCATATAATTTGGAAGATATGGCCAGGCCATGCCCCAGCCCATGTTGGCGAACAGAAAACCAGTGGAGAGATATACGAGCTTGCGATTCACCCGCCCACATTGAAAACAGATATTAATATTCTTTGAAATGTAGCCCACCCGGTGGGTCCTCCATCATCGCTCAGGAGGGGCATGGCTGGTGGGCAAAGTGACACATAATTATTAGTATTTATGATTTTTGCAGCTTCAATTTTTAAATAGTAAGATGCACATATACAGCCATGGACTCTACGCTGGATGCATTTATGATTTTTATAGGAATTTTCGCGCTTTTCTCCATGCTGATTTACTTATTATTCCGCGTGATGGGCGGAAAAGAGAAGGTTAAGTCGGAGATAAAAAGTGCATTCAACGCAAAGGAAAGGGATGGCACCTTGATATTCAAATATCGCGGATACGATGTTATGGTAACTTTCAAGCCGGATGTAAAAGTTAGCGTTCTGCATAACAAAAATGTGGAGGATGTAAAAGCACCAAAAGGCGCAAAGCTAACACCCCTCTATCTTATTTTCCGTATAAAAAAGTCCAGAGAGTTGGGCGAGAAGCTGGACAGATACACGGAATTTCTTGATTCTATTCCCACTCAATAGTGCCCGGAGGCTTGTTCGTTATATCATAAACCACGCGATTTACCTCCTTAATCTCAGTGGTTATGCGGTTAGCAATGAGATCCAAAAGCTCATGCTGAGCACGGAAATACGCGGCAGTCATTCCGTCAAGGCTCTCAACCATGCGAACTGCAATAGTGTAACCGTAAGCCCTCTTGTCCCCATGCACGCCCACTGAGCGAATAGGAAGTAGAACTGCAAAGTACTGCCATGGCCTTGATTCAAAATCGTAGTATCTTTCAACCTCATCCTCAACAATAGCATTGGCTTTTCTCACGATGGCTATTTTAGTTCTGTCAATACTTCCGATTATTCTTATTGCAAGGCCCGGCCCGGGAAAAGGCTGACGCTCGGCGCTTTCAATTCCAAGGTACCTTGCAAGTTTGCGAACCTCATCTTTGTACAAATCTCTCAACGGTTCTATCAAAGTAAGATTCATATTCTCCGGCAAACCACCAACATTGTGATGCGACTTGATTGTGTCCCTCAATCCACCACCACTCTCAATCCAGTCCGGTGCGATTGTTCCCTGCACTAAATATTTCGCCTCAAAATCCTTCGCTATTCTCTCAAAAACCTCTATGAACTTTGCACCAATTATTTTTCTCTTCTCCTCCGGGTCCGACACACCTTCAAGTGCTCTTATGAACTCTTCAGATGCATCAACAATACGATAATTGAAGCCCAAATTCTTGAAGGCGCGTTCCACATGCAAAGCTTCGTTTTCTCTCATAAAGCCCGTGTCAACAAAAACCACCAGCAAATTCTCATGTATTGCCAGTTCCACTATTTTAGCTGCAACTGTGCTATCCACTCCGCCAGAACACGCGATTATTGCTCTGCCCTTCACCTCTTTTCTTATCGCATCAACCTTTTCCTCAATGAATGTTTCAGGATTGAACATTTTCACGAACCTCCGCATCATCTTTTATTATTTTTTCTCTCATTCTCTCCCTATATTTCTTTATTTTATCACTCATATCGGGATACTTTAGGCTCAAAATCTCTATGCACATCAGCGCTCCGTTTACCACATTGTCCACACCCACAACCGCAATGGGCACACCCTTCGGCATCTGCACCATGCTGAGCAGCGAATCAAAGGGTACATTGCTTGACAGGGGCACCCCTATCACAGGCTTCTCTGTTAACGATGCAATGAATCCCGGCAACGCCGCAGATAGCCCGGCGAAAATCAGGAAAACTTCGTGCTCCGTGCTATTCACTATGTCCTCCACCAGATCAGGGGTGCGGTGCGCAGATGCAACATGAACATCAAAATCCACACCGAATTCTCTGAGAACCTCAAAAGCCTTTTCAGCCTTTGGAAGGTCAGATTTGCTTCCAAGAATGACGCACACACCCATACCAGCCAATATGAAAAAGATATAAAAAATTTAGGTTTTCATTATTATGCCGAGGAAGGCCAGAAAGCCTACCACTATACCCACCAACGCACCACCTATGTAGATTAGTCCTGGAAGCAGGAGGTCGTTGGTGAAGTGCCCCGGCTCTTTTATCCACCACACAAAGTAAAGTATCAAAGGAATTATTAGTCCTATAACGAGCAGAGATATACCCGCGGCACGGCTCTTGCCGCTACCGAAATAGGCGGTCAATGCGCCAAGCACTAGGAAGGTCAATGAAAGCACTAACAGGAGTGTTTCAAAGAATATAGTCCACACTCCTGAGGAGTTCATCGTTGTCCAGACAAAGCACATAATAACCGCCTCAGAACTTGATTCCTGTGAGTGTCTTAGTGTCTATGACGCCATCAACCATTCTTATTTTCTCAACTACTATCTTTCCAAGCTCGTTGTAGTCCTTTGTCTCTATCTTCGCGATAAGATCAAATTCTCCGAAGAGAGGATGCAGTTCCACGATTTCAGGCAATTCTTTGAGTTTCTCGTAAACTTCATGCTCCTTTCCCGGTGCCGTGCTTATCAATACAAAGCCCACTGCCATTTAAATCACCAATTTCGTAATGTTTTACACATATAAAATTTTTCCCTCTTCAAAAGCACAATGCATGCAAAAATTTAAAATGGGAATTTCTATTTCACTCTACTGCTGCCACCGTAGCTTAGCCCGGAAGAGCGGCTGACTTGTAAAAGCCCTTTCTCTGAAGAGAAAGCGCTTCATCGGAAAGAGGGGGCTTCGGGACATCAGCAGGTCGGGGGTTCGAATCCCCCCGGTGGCTCTGCAAAAACATTTTATTGTACTCTTTTCATCTCCCCCGTATGAAAACCTCAAAGATATCCGGGTTCTACAAACTGTCCGTGGAAGAGAGACTGAAAATTGTGCGCGAATTCTCAAACCTATCCGCAGAGGAGGCGGAATTCTTGGTAAATGGGCACCTTCCCCTGGACCTGGCGGACAGGATGATTGAGAACGTGATAGGCATGACTGAGCTTCCAATGGGCATAGCCACGAATTTTCTAATCAACG
>CAYRMJ010000029.1:0-2395 GCA_964425415.1 uncultured Thermoplasmata archaeon
TCGGATTCTTTGCCACCAGCGCGCTGGGAATGAACCATCCCGGCATGTTTGACCCTGAGTTCCTGAAGAAATTGCGGAGAACGGCCATAAACAAGATAACGAACAGCGATATTTACACCGTAGAATATGCTGAATTCGTGGACACGCTTTCAAAGTATGCAACGCCCTCGTATTTCAGGTACTTCTTCTTCATATCCGGCGGCGCTCTCGCGGTTGAGAATGCCCTGAAAGTTGCGTTTGACTGGAGAGTGAGGAAGAACATAGCGAATGGAAAGGAGGATAACACGCAGAGATTGAAGGTCATACATCTAAAGCAGGCCTTCCACGGACGCAGCGGATACACACTTGCTCTCACGAACACATTTGATCCGAACAAAACCATATACTTCCCCAAGTTTGACTGGCCCCGCATCACCAATCCGAAGATAACCTTCCCGCTGGAGGGCGAGAATCTGGAAAAGGTGAAGGAGTTGGAAAAGAAGAGCCTTGAGGAATTGCAGGAAGCCATTGACAAGTATCAGGAGGATATTGCTGCATTCATCATGGAGCCCATTCAGGGAGAGGGCGGCGATAATCATTTCCGCAAGGAGTACTTCAAAGCGGTGGAAGAAATACTGAAGAAGAACGACATAATGTTCATAATGGACGAGGTGCAGAGCGGAGTCGGTGCAACGGGCAAGTGGTGGGCTCACGAGCACTTTGATGTGCAGCCGGACATAATGTCCTTCGGCAAGAAGATGAAGGTGTGCGGAATAATGGTCGGACCGAAGGTGGACGAAGTTGAAGATAATGTGTTCCACGTGCCAAGCAGGATAAACTCCACATGGGGCGGAAACATTGTGGACATGGTGAAGGCGCAGAGAATAATTGAAATCATACACGAGGATAAGCTCGTGGACAATGCGGCGAAGATGGGGGAGAAGATGCTGAAGATGCTCCACGAATTGGAGGAGAAGTATCCTGATAAGGTGAGCAATGTTCGCGGCCGTGGAATATTTGATGCCTTTGACCTTGCTAGCACTGACATGAGGGATAAGTTCTTCGCGGAAACGTACAAGAATGGTTTGCTCACCTTGAAGAGCGGTGCACAGGGTATAAGGTTCCGTCCGCCATTGATAATCACGGAGGACGAAATCAACGTGGCGGCTGAGATTATGGACCGCACCCTGAAATCTCTCTAATTTTTCCAATTTTTAAAGTGGTACTGTGAAATCTCGCTGGGTTTACTTTTCAGTGCTGGCCATTCCCATGCTCGGCGGGGTGGCATCTCAGCTTCTTAGAATTGTACTCGCATTCTCGCTTCGCAGCCTCGGGCTAACTGTGCTGGAAATAACCGTTCTATCCTCCACTTTTATGCTCGCCAGAGGCTTGAGCGCTCCGTACATAGGCAAGCTCGCGGACCGTGGGATTAGCAGATTGCTGTTCATGGCTCTGGGATTCGCAGGCCTTGGGCTGGATTCGTTTCTTTATCTCATCGTGCCGTATCCTCTCATGATCGGAATACGTGCAATGGACGGCGTGTTCGGAGCCATGGCGTGGACCACCATGCAGGCCGTTGTTCACCTTTCATCTCCGAGGAAGATGAAGGGCAGGATTATGAGCTCGTACTTCATGATGGGTGGACTCGGCGGTGCCGTGGGATATTTGATGTACAACTACTTTTTAGGAAACATAATCTACTCTGTCATAACCGTAGCCACACTCTCATTTCTGAACATCATACTTCTATATCCATTTCGCGGCGTGCAAACTGCAAAATCGGAGGAGAAGAGAGAAGAAAATAGAGGTAATGTGGGCGTTGAGATTTACTCGCTCAATTTTCTCTACGGAATGTTCTTCTCTCTTGGCGCAGAGGTGCTGTGGTTCTATCTCTCCGAAAGCATGGGTCTCGGAAAGTACACCACCACTTTTTATCTCTCTATTTTCAGCCTCGCAGCATTGTTTGGAACGTTTCTGATGGGATTCATTGCGGATAAAAAGAGCTACGAGTTCACGCTTCTCCTTCTCGGTATACTCGCCTTATTATCGGGAGTGGGATTGATGGTGAACAGCATATTAGTTGTTTTGATTTCAACTTTCGTATTCTACATCTCCGGCAGGAGCTTTTTGCCAATCTCAAGAAGCTTCGTTGCCTCCAAAAGCAGGACTCTTGGCGCATCGTTGGGCTATGTGAATCTCAGCTCTAATCTTGGAGCCGTAATCTCACCCCTTATCGGCGGGTTCGTGTACGATGCTCTGCACTCATATTCTCTTTTCAATCTCAATCTGAGCGCGGTGAGCTTTGCCGTATTGGGACTGGCAATATTCGGAAACACTCTCCTGATTAAGAGTTGAGAGTTGTTTGAGTGCTCTTTTAGGAAAAATGCAAGGGTTTAATAACCGCTCTGCAATCACA
>CAYRMJ010000029.1:2495-16227 GCA_964425415.1 uncultured Thermoplasmata archaeon
TTTGAGTGCTCTTTTAGGAAAAATGCAAGGGTTTAATAACCGCTCTGCAATCACAAATTATGAATAAAAAGAAGGCAGTGCTGATTATTCTTGACGGAGTGGGCGATAGAGCTAACGAAAAGTTGGGCTTTAAAACGCCGCTTCAGTATGCGAAAACGCCGAATCTGGATAAGATTGCAAAGCTAAGCGTTGTGGGTCTGATGGACTCCATCGCACCGGGTATCAGGGCCGGGAGCGATACATCGCACCTCAATATATTGGGATATGACCCTTACGAAGTTTACACGGGGCGTGGTCCTTTTGAAGCTGCGGGCGTGGACATGGACCTCAAACCGGGGGACATCGCGTTCAGATGCAACTTTGCGACTGTGAACTCTGAGCTTGTTGTTGAGGACCGCAGAGCTGGAAGAATAAAGAGTGGAACTGAAGAGCTTGCAGAGGCCATAAACGGAATGGAAATTGACGGTGTGAAATTCTTCGTTAGAGCGGGTGTGGAGCATCGTGCAGTTTTAGTCATGCGAGGTGAAAATCTGTCTCCGCATGTTAGCGATGTGGACCCTCACGATACTGGATTGCCAATTCACCATGCAAAGGCTCTTAAAGATGGTGCTGAGAGAACCGCCAAGTTGCTGAATGAATTTGTGATTAAAGCGCATGAGATATTAAAGAAGCATCCTGTTAACAAGGAACGAGAGAAGCGTGGCTTACCGCCGGCGAATATTTTACTTCCTCGCGGTGCGGGAATGGTGCCTCATTTGGAAAAATTTGAGAGTAAATGGGGTATGAAAGCAGCTTGCGTTGTGGGCATATCATTGATAAGGGGAATATGCAGGCTTGCGGGAATAGAGCCGATTAATGTGGAAGGTGCCACCGGTGGCTATGATACGGATATGATGGCGAAGATGCGAGCAGTTATAGAAGCTTTAAAAACTTATGATTTTGTACTGGTGAACATAAAGGCTCCGGACATTGCAGGACATGATATGAATCCAGATAAAAAAGTGGAAGTTATTGAGAGAATAGACAACGCTATTGGATTTTTATTTGAGCATATACCCCAGAACACGGTACTTGTTATCACCGCGGACCATTCAACTCCATGCTCAGTGGGCGATCACAGCGGAGACCCAGTTCCTGTGCTTATGTACTCATCAGACTCCAGACGTGAAGGCTCAGAATTCAACGAAGTTGCTGTAATAAAAGGCTCGCTCAGGATTCGTGGTTCGGACATTATGCAATACATTTTGAATATAACCAACAGAGCCGAGAAGTTTGGAGCGTAGATAAACTGTTTTTCAATTTCTAATTTTCAAACTTTCTTAACTTCGGAAATATTAAATATTTTAATTTTCTTCTCAAAATAAGGTGTTTAGAATGTGGCATGGCTGGAATGGAAAGGTATTGAGAGTGGATCTATCAAGAGGCAAAATTGTGGAGAAAGAGTTGAGAAAGGATATGGCTTACAGGTATATTGGGGGGCGAGGCTTCAACTCGCACACACTCATGATGGAACTCCCATTTGGCATAGATCCTTTGTCTCCAGATAATATAATTGCGATTGCTCCGGGCGCACTAACGGGCACGCCCATGCCCATGTCCAGCAGGGTTGAGATTTCCACACTTTCGCCATACAGCGGGATTTTGGGGGATGGCAGCGCCGGCGGGCAGTTTCCGCATTTCCTAAAGCTTGCAGGCGTGGATCAGATTGTTGTGTATGGCCGAGCTTCAAAGCCCGTGTATCTGTGGATTGAAAACGGAGTTGCGGAGTTGAAGGATGCATCTGAGCTGTGGGGCCTTGATGTCTGGGAAACTGAGGAGTGGTTGAAGGAGATGCATGGCAAGGATGTGCGTGTGGCGGCAATCGGTCCAGCGGGAGAGAATTTGGTGCGCTTTGCGTCCACCATGACAGATAGGCACTCATCAGCAGCGCGGGGAAGTGGTGCGGTATTCGGCTCAAAAAACATGAAAGCCATCGCTGTGCGAGGTGAGTTGAAGGTTGAGCTGGCAGATGAGGACAAGTTCATGGAACTTGTGAAGGACGAACTTCAATTTTTCAAAAGCAATCGCTTTCAATCTCGCGTGGTTAGAAACTACGGAACGCACATAGGAATGGTTTATTGGTATCCAGCTTATCGCTATTTCCAAAAGTACCTGAATCCGGATGAGGTGTCTAAGGACCTTCTTCCCCCGTCGTGGAAAAGGTACGAAACCGGAAGATACGCATGCTATCTTTGTCCCGTTGCGTGCAAAAACAGATACGAGATTGACGGAGAGGAGAACGCGGGACTTGAATTTGAGGCTATCCAGTGTCTGGGCACAAATTCTGGAATAGAGGATTCAAAGGCCATTGCCAAGATGGCTAACATGGCGGACAAGTACGGAATGGACGTTATTGCTCTCGGCAACACAATCGCCTATGTAAAAGAGCTGTATCACAGAGGCATAATTGATAGAAGCAAAACTGACGGTCTTGACCTCAGCTGGGAGAATGCAGAATCGCAAATTGAGCTTATTGAAAAGATAACTCGCAGAGAGGGATTCGGAAATCTGGTGGCTGAGGGATTGTACAACATAGCGAGGCATCTGGGCGGAAAGGCAGTTGATTACTGCTATCATGTTAAGGGATTGTCAAGGGGTGTGCATCCTGCGGGAATATTCTCATTGGCGCATGCCACCTCAACTCGCGGTGCGGACCATCTGAGAGGAAGAACATGGGCCTATGGTGAAAATGATGGAACGTTGTTCAAAGAATGGGTTGAGGAGGGATTGATTCCTGATGTGAACACAGACCCCGTGGCTACCATGACTCTGTGCGAGAGAGTTACCACCATGTCCGATGCAATAGGAAGATGCAAAGGGGCAGTAACCTCTTGGGTCGCCGCTGTGCCGCTGGTCTGGAAGTACCCAATTTGGGGCGGAATTGCAAGGTATCTGAGCTATGCCACGGGACACCATTTCAAAGAGAGAGATGTGGCCGAGGCTGCGGAGAGAATATACATAACTGAGAGGAGCTTCAACGTCACGAGGGGAATAACGACCGCACATGACACCATCCCTCTAAATCCGGATATGCCTGCGGATAGGAGAAGAGAGGAAGAAGAGAAACACAGGGCGTTGCTTAGAAAATACTATGAGATTCACGGCTACGATGAGAATGGAATACCCACACGTGAGAGGCTTGAGAAATTGAGCGCGGAGGATGTGGCAGAGCGATTATTTTCAGAGTATCCATACGAGCCATGGAACGGTCCCAAGCTCTGGAACTTGAGAGATTACCCCCATAATTGAATTAGAAAGCGAAAACAACATAAACCCCAATTCATTTTTCCCCTTATGCGAACTTATGATTTCAAAAGAGGACACAGAAAGAGCATGGATGAGATTGAAAGGATAATGTCTGACATATTTGGAAATGTGAAAAGAGATGGTGATAAGTTAGTCTCAAGTTATAAAGGTCTTGAGAAAATAGTTGTATGGATGGAAGGAAAGAAGCTTGCGGCAGAGACCACCACCAAGCAGGTATCCGATGATGAGGCAATGGATACTCTAAAAACATGGAACGAGTTTTTATTTAAAGTTACTGGCTACACTGCTAAAGAGAGAAAGAAAAAAATGACCAAATCTTGATTACTTGTAAAGAAGCACCACATCTCCCACATTTGCTCCAATGTCTTCAGCAACAACCGGGCATTTTACCATAAGGAGGTAGTATATCCCACTGAACTCGCTCAAACCCTCATAGTTGCCCTGTCCCTTGGAGATTATCATATCATGATTTTTTATCCACCCATGCACCTCTTTAGAGTTTCGCTCGTGGCCATATTCTCCATTGGATATGAATCTCACTTCATCAACCATCTCGTTTAATCCCACATAATTCACATCAATCATAGTGGCATCGTTTATTATTGGCCCAGCCTTCACCACAAGTGTGATCCTGTAATCTTTCATTTTTCTCAAAGTTTCAATTAAAAGTTTATCAAAAACGATTTCACCAGCATTATCTGCAAAGTACAGTATGCGCTTTGCGCTCTTCAAATCCTCTTTAAATTGTTCGTAATAATTTATTGCAAAATCATTTTTTAGAACATGCTCAACAGTCTCGCTTATCTTAATCTCGCTTTCGGACATGGCTCCAAAATCAATTATGTTTCCCGCGATGGCTATTTTCACAGCGGTCAAAAGAGAGTCAGAGCTGTTTTCAACTCTTTCTTTGAGAGATGTGTATAATGCAAGAGCCTCATCGTTGCTCTTCATTTTAATATCCATATACGGGTCTCCCTGTGCGTATTTTCTCAGTATGCCATGCGCCACATGCGCCAGCTCTGGAGGTGTGACTTTCCAGCTTATTTTGTTGATAGCTTTCATACTCTCCCTAATCACACGTTCCTGCGTCTCCTCAGGAAGATACGCGTATCTTGCGCCTCTCAGCACCTGCCTTAACACGCACGGCACACAGTCAAGTTTTGCCTTCATCAATGCTCGTAATTGCATGCATCTAAATACTTTTTTCCACCATGAATACGAAAAACACGGAAAATCTTAAAATTAAAAAAAAGAATATCCATGATTATGAAAACTGAACTATACGGGGAGGAAATTGGTGGCTACAGGATATTGGAAAAAATTGGGATTTGGGTAACAGTGTTTGGATTCATACTTGTTGCAATGCAGATGGTTAATATTTTTCACTTTCCATACTCTCAATTTTTGTGGTTATTTGGGGCGATGTTCATTTTCATGGGTGTTGTTATCTGGGTTGCAGGATACTCGGGAGTGAAGGAAGAAGAAAAACATTATGGCGAATTGAAAATCAAAACATGGTGGGGACGGAGCAGTTTTGTAGCTGGAATGGTAGCTCTGTTTACAATGCATTACTGGGAAGTTTCTCTGTTGCTGGGTGTGCTCGCCATACTCCTCGGAATCAAAGGCATTAAGGAAGGGGATAATCAATATGCTAAAGATGGAATTGCCGTGGGTGTGATAGCATTGGCGCTAATGTCATTACCATTAGTAATTTCGTAGTTTTCCTGATTTCAGGTCAAAGCATTTTAATACCTTATCGCATTCCAAAATCAAGGTGAAAAATCATGGAAGAGTATAACGCCAAGGCCATTCAAATTCTTCAGGATGCGGAGGCGGTTCGCAAGCGGCCGGGAATGTACATCGGCAGCACCGATGAAAGAGGCTTGCATCATCTCATTTACGAGGTTGTGGACAACAGCATTGACGAGGCTCTAGCAGGGTACTGTAAAAATATAACGGTCATAATCCATGAAGATGGAAGTGTGAGCGTGGAAGACGATGGTCGCGGCATTCCTGTGGATGTTCATCCAGAAAAGGGAAAGAGCGCACTGGAAATCGTCATGACGGTGCTTCACGCTGGCGCGAAATTTGACAAAAAAGCATATCGCATCACCGGAGGCCTGCACGGCGTTGGCATTCATGTTGTGAACTTTCTCTCAGAATGGCTGCGCGTTTACGTGCGGAGAGAGGGGAAGGTGTACTTTCAGTGGTACATACGGGGAGAGCCGCAAATGGACGTGAAGATAATAGGAGAGGCTGTTCAGGGCACATTTAGATACAATTCTTTTGAGGAAGAGTTCAGGTACCAGCGCGGCACTTATGTTCGCTTCAAGCCCGATGCGGAGATATTTGAGACCACCAACATAAGGTACGAGACAGTGCGCAAGAAGTTGATGTATCTGGCATTTCTCAATCGCGGCGTGAGAATTGAACTGGAGGATAGGAGAAGTGGTAAGAGGGACGAGTTCCTGTATGAGGGCGGAATAATAGAGTTTGTGAAGTACCTCAACGAGGGTTCCACGGTCCTTCACAAGGAGGTCATATATGGGAATGAGGCTCAGGGCGGCACGGTGGTTGAGTTTGCCCTGCAGTACAACGACAGCACCTCGGAGAACCTCCTCGCCTTCGTGAACACCATCAACACCATTGAAGGCGGCACCCATGTGGCAGGATTCAGAAGCGCACTGACAAAGGTCATCAACGATTTTGCCAAGGAGCACAAGATTTCAAAGGACATTACGCTTCAGGGTGAGGATGTGCGCGAGGGATTGACAGCGGTTATACATGTTCGCCATCCCAATCCGCAGTTTGAGGGCCAGACGAAGGCAAAGCTTGGCAACAGCGAAGTGAAAGGAATTGTTTTCTCCGTAGTATCCAAGATTCTCAAGCGCTATTTTGAGGAACATCCGGATGTGGGCACGATAATATCAGGAAAGGCGGTGGCTGCTGCGCGGGCACGCATCGCCGCAAGAAAGGCGCGGGAAATTGCAAGGAGAAAGAGCTTTCTTGAATCTCTGGATTTGCCGGGCAAGCTGGCGGACTGCTCCGAGGAAAATCCCGAGAAGGCGGAGCTATTCATAGTGGAAGGCGATTCTGCAGGGGGATCTGCAAAGCAGGCTCGCGACAGGCATTTTCAGGCCATACTGCCGCTTCGTGGAAAGATTCTCAACGTGGAGAAGGCTCGCATAGACAAAGTGTTCAAAAATCAGGAGATACGTGCTCTGATATCCGCTATCGGCACAGGGGTGCGCGAGGACTTTGATTACTCCCGGCTCAGGTACCACAAGATAATAATAATGACCGATGCTGATGTGGACGGTGCTCACATACGCACTCTTCTTCTCACCTTCTTCTATCGCTACATGCCAGAGTTGATTGAGAGGGGGCACGTGTACATAGCGCAGGCGCCCCTTTACAGAATTCAGCGTGGCAAGGACATATACTACGTTTACAGCGACGAGGAGAAGGAGCAACTGCTGGAAAATTTGAGAGGTGCAAATGTGCAGAGGTTCAAGGGTCTGGGTGAGATGAATCCCCAGCAACTGTGGGAGACTACAATGGACCCTGAAAACAGAAGATTGATACGCGTTACAATAGAGGATGCTGCGGAGGCGGACAGACTGTTCTCAATCCTCATGGGCGAGGCCGTTGGCCCGAGAAGAGAGTTCATAATAAACCACGCGAGGGAAGTGATGAACTTAGACATCTAAACCCTGTACCATCTAGTTCCCTCTCTGGCATCTTCAATTTTTATTCCGATTTTAAGAAGTTCGTCTCTTATCATATCCGCAAGCTGGTAGTTTTTCTGCTTTCTCAGAGCTGTGCGAATATCCAGAATGATTTGCATCAGCTTCTCCTCTGCGCTTTCCTCGCAGCCCCGTGGCAGAATGTCAAAAATTTCATCCATTTTCTCCATGAATTGCAGCGCGCCCATTGCTTCCTCTCCTTTCATATCCCTCGCCGCTGAGATGAATTCAAGATAGTGTTTCATTGCCTCTCTGGTATTGAAATCGTCCGCCAGAGCAGAGAGAATGCGCTGCTCGTAATCCCCGCACATCTCGCATCTTGGCTCTCCGCTCGCATTGGATTTAAGAGAATGGTAAGTGCTCCAAATCCTTTCCAGAAGTACCATGGAATCTCCGAGGTTCTTCTCGCTGAAATCAAAGGGCTTGCGGTAATGAGCGTTGAGGAACATGAGCCTTATGGCTTCGGGCCTGTACTTTTTCAACAAATCTCTGACGAGGAACACATTGCCCAGAGATTTGCTCATCTTCTCCTTCTCAAACTGCACCATTCCCACGTGCATCCAGTAATTCACGAATAGCTTTCCCGTGGCCGCTTCGCTCTGCGCAATCTCGTTCTCGTGATGGGGGAATATAAGATCAGAGCCGCCGCCGTGAATGTCCAGAGTATCGCCGATGTAGTGCATGCTCATTGCGCTGCACTCAATGTGCCATCCCGGCCTCCCGGGACCCCATGGACTCGGCCACGAGGGCTCTCCCTCCTTTGCAGCTTTCCACAGTGCAAAATCAAGAGGGTTTCTCTTCTTATCGCTAACATCAATTCTTGCACCTGCCATCATGTCCTCGGGCCTGCGGTGAGATAGCTTTCCGTACTCGGGGAATTTCTCAACTGAGAAGTACACGTCTCCATCGCTCACATAAGCATAGCCCTTATCAACGAGAGTTTTCACCATGGATATTATCTCGGGAATGTGCCTCGTAGCCTTTGGAATTATGTTCGCTCTCCGCACGCGCAGGCGGTCCATGTCCTCCAGATAGGCTTTCGCAAATCTATGCGCCATTGCAACTGGCTCCTCGCCCCGCTCCGATGCTTTGTTTATTATCTTATCGTCTATATCCGTTATGTTGGATATGAGAAGCACATCGTAGCCTACGTACTCCAGAAACCTGCGAAAAGCGTCAAACATTATTGCCACTCTGGCATGGCCCACATGCGCATAATCGTATGTGGTTGGGCCGCACACGTACATTCCGACCCTTCCCTCGTGCACGGGCCTGAATTCTCTCTTCTCTCCACTGAGTGTGTCGTGAATTCTGATTATCATAAGCGTTCATGGAGGAAGGATATAAAATCTTTAACGCAAAATTCATATTTTCTTCGCTCATACATTCCTTGGAGGTGCATCACCATGATTTCCAGAAATGCAATTGTGGCTGTGAGTGTGATAATCATTGCAGTAGTATTCTCGTATCTTTACTTTCAGCCCGGAAGCTCAGAGATTGCTCCTAAAGAAATCAGGTTGGGCGGAGTGAGTATGATGAATGGATACCTCTTCGCTCTTAATGATAAGCCCTATATTGCCATAACTCACAATGAGGGAAAAGGCACAGGAGTTTATGTGAGCGAAATAAGCGGTGCAAATGTGATCTTTAAGGATGAGAATAGGATGTTTTCAGTACGTGGCAAATATCCCACCATAACAGTGTATCAGCGTGGAGATTCCATTTACTTCTTACTCTCTGGCCCGAATTCATCAGCGGTGGTGGAATGCGGTGAGAATTTGAAGGTGAGAGCAAAGCATATCTTGCAATTTACTGCAGAGAGCATGGCAATTCTTCACGAAAAATTCTATTTTCTGGGCTATGCAAATTCCACTTACCAGGTGATTGAAACTGAAGATTTTAAGAATTTCAAAACTGTGCATTCGTTCAAGGATGCGAAGACGATAATGAGCGATTACTTTATGACTCTAAAAGGAAATCTGTACCTCGCTACGAGCGTTGAGTACGGGAGCAGTAATAGAATCTCTCTTTTCAAAATCAACGATGCGGGGATGGATGAAATATTCAATACCTCGGCGATGGCATGGATATACTCTTACGCAGAAGGCAATGAGATTTGCCTCTATATTCTGGGCGATAAAACGATTCAGTATGTTATTTCTATGGATGGTGCAGTGCTACACAGGATTACAGGAATAGATGCCATGCCAATTTACCATTCGCAGAACAGAACATTTGGATTGATTTCAAAAAATGACAAAACATACCTTGCAGTATCCAACGATGGTAAAAATTTCCGGGGCTTTTATAGTATGGAAAAAGGCAATCTGCCCTTTGATGCACTATCTCCTCAGGGCACAGTTATGTTGCTGAAAAATCATCTTTACATTCTAACCACTGAGAGCAGCATTCTTGATTTTGACCTATCAAGCCTCTGAAAAACTTTAATATCATCCTTTTTTATCACCCTCTACGCCCGAGTGGGGTAGCATGGATATCCTGAAGGCCTGCGGTAGCCCCTTTGAAAAAGGCACTATTCCCAAAATGGGGCTGCGGAGAGCCTTTGACCCGGGTTCGAATCCCGGCTCGGGCACTTACTTGGATTTTACATGAATTTCTATAGATGTATGAGTGTAAATTAGTTAGCTTCATTGCTGGAAAATGTTTTATATCACAAATAATATTTAGGTTTGTGGTTCAAAGAAAAAGTCTATGGATGATAGCGATAGCTATTGTTGTAATTGTCATTGGTTTTGTAATCTCTTACTATGTTGCTTATCCCCTTTTACTTCAAAATAATACTGATGTGTTTGCTCCCAGAATATTCTTCACCACCTCTGGAGACATCGCAGTTATGTACTATGAAATGCCACATGGAGGAAATGACAGTCAGCGTGATGTTATTCTAACGGTTTACGACTCATCAGGGGATATAATCAAGGGCCCACAAAAAATAGCACATCTCTACACGTCATTAGACGCACCAGGAATATGGATTCCTCACTCTAAGGCAAACATTATTATGGATAAAAAGTTAAATGCATATATTGTACAGGTAGCAAGAGGGCACGGAAAATGGAAAGAAGTTGCAAAGCTGAGTATAATAAACCCCAGTGGTAAATATATTGTTAAAAACAGGATTATTCCCATGGATTGCAATAATACTGATGTTGACTTTGATCCATCTCGTGTGTCTCTTTATCCTGTATCGTTAATTGTTGCAGGTGGGTACCTCAACATATTCATTGAATACGAAGATGATGCAAAGTATTACCCCATCTATGAACTTCATTATTTCAAATACACACTTTCAGGAAATAAGGTTGGAGAGGACATACTCATAAGTAAATCCACTGTGTATGGTGGACATCTATATTCTTCATTTGTCCCCATCAAGAATGATGTTTGTGTCATTATCAACACAACACACGCCATGTTGATAAACACCACAACATCTAAAATTATGAAATTCGTTCCAGAGTTTAAATATCTCTACGGATATATTCACATTGGCTACAACCAAACACACAGAATCACATATTCATTTTTAGTATATAAATCAAAGTATTATCCGATTTCAAAAGATGCAAGTGTATATTCTAATGTAGAATACACTTTTCATGCAACTATTGGAGGATGTACTGGCGGTAATCCAAAACTTTTGATGTCTGAATATGTGAATTGGAAATTGAAAAAGGAAAATAAAACTATATTTGTACCAGAAAGGGGCGGTGATTGGTGTTATAACCCTGATATATTTGGAATTCAAAGTGAAGTAGATAAGGATGGAAGGGTGTATGTGGTTTGGTATGTGAACAATGGCTGTAACCATTTCTCAGCATATATAATGGCTCTTAAAGACACCAAAATAATATTCACCCCCAGAACTCTTCCCCTTGCATAGCAGAGTGATTCTCCACACTATGAATCATCAACTCTCAAACTGAGAATAAATGAAGAATCTTTCATCACAGGCAGTACAACTTAAAAATCACTCCCGGCACGATCCTGCGCTTTCCCCTTAACATCTTCTTCACAGCATACTTTGCCACTTTATCAGGTGAGAGCATTATCCTCTCAATCCCCTTCGTGGGCATCCCTGCATTCTTGAAGAAATTCGTCCTCGTGGGCCCGAGGAGAAGGTAAGATATCTTCAATTTCTTTCGCCCCCTTATTTCCTTCGCCAGAGAGCGAGAAAATATCGCTACGTACGATTTTGTGGCTGCATACGCACTGAGCTTTGGCTGCGAATGGCATGCGGCAACGGAAGATACGTTCATGATGTATCCCTCATACAGAACTTCCATCACCTTCTTCGTTATGTATGTCAGGGCAAGGATGTTCAGATTTATCATCTCTTCAATTCTCTCCCATTTCAGATTCTCTAACTCTCCGTACAATCCAAATCCTGCATTATTCACCACCACCTGCGGTTTGAATTCCTCAATTATATCTCCCACTTTTTTGTAATCCTTTGAGAGGTCAATTGGATAGTAAATGGAAGAGTGCAGCATCTCCGCCGCCATCTTCAACTTCTCTTCGTTGCGAGAAATGAGAATCAAATCATAGCCGCGCATTTTCAATTCTTTCGCAATGTGAAATCCCAGGCCTGAGGAGGCGCCGGTGATCAAAGCGTGCATGGGGGGAGAATGGTTTTAAATATATCTAACCATTGCCTAATCATGCGCGTGGAACTTGAGGAAGAGGATGAGAAAAAGAGATTTAACATTAAACTCCAGATTGCCCTTTACCGCACTGCTGAGAAGGTGAAGCGGGATGAAAGAGAGGAGGAGTTTGAGAAATATAAAAGGGAGAGACTGGAAAAAATAAGAGAAATTTTGGGCGTGGAGAAGGGCGAGATAAAAATATATGAGAATGGAGAACTGCTGTTTGAGGTGCCAGAATGATCGTGTTTGACAACCACCTCCATCTTCAATTCCACGGAGAGAACGTTCTCGCCGTTAAGAGATTTGAAAAGCTTGGAGGTACGCACATAAACCTCACAAATGTGCCGAATCCCGCATATAGAAAGGATGAAAAATATTATCGCAGAATATACGAAGACACGTTGAAAATTGCGGAAATGGTGCGCTTTCAAACATCCGTGAAGGTTCTTGTTACTATCGGACCGTATCCGGTGGATATGGTGGAATTAGTGAATGATGGAAAATCCGTTGCGGAAGCGAAGGAGTTCCTTTTGCAAGGGCTTGAAATAGCAGAGGAGTTCATTGAGAACGGCAGGGCGCATGCAATCGGAGAGATTGGAAGGCCTCATTTCCCCGTGAGCAAAGAGCTCTGGGAGGCGAGCAACGAAGTGATGGTTGAAGGAATGAAAATGGCAAAAAATTTAGGTGTGCCTGTTGTACTACACACCGAGAGCGCCACCGAGAAAACATGGCATGACCTCGCTTCTCTGGCCGACCGCGCAGGATTGTCTAGAGACATGGTCATAAAGCATTACTCTCCCCCCATAGTGGATGAGAGAAATGAGGGCATATTTCCCTCCGTTCTCGCCTCGCGAAAAAATGTGAGAGAAGCCATCTCTCAAGGTATGAGATTTCTACTTGAGACTGATTTCATGGACGAGCCAACGAGAAAGAATGCCGTGCTCCCAATAGAATCCGTGCCGAAAAGGGCAAAGTGGATCGTGCAAGAGCATGGCGAGGAGACATGGTGCAAAATAATGGAAAATGCAAAGAGAATTTACCGCACCTTCTCATGGGATTAGATACACCTCTCCAACCCTTTCCGAGTTTTCAATCTCTTTATGAACGAATAGTTTTGCGTTTTTGAATGCATCCACGATTCCGTAGCCACGGGCAAGATAGGCGGTTAGGGCGGAGGAAAATGCGCATCCAGTTCCACGAACGTTTCTGGGTATGAGAGATTGGGATGCAGATGTCTCATCTTCGCAGAACAGAAAATCCTCCCCGCTCAGGTGCCCACCCTTGAGAATCACGCAACCGTACATATCCCGCAGTTTTCTCCCTGCAAGTATCATATCCTCGCGGGTTTTGATTTTCATTCCTGTGAGAATCTCTGCCTCTGAAACGTTTGGAGTGAACACATATGCTTTTTTCACAATCTCAATTATAGTCTCAACGCCATCCACCAGAGGCGTTCCTGAGGAAGTTTTCATTACTGGATCCACAATTAGTTTCCAGTTGTAATCTTCTGCAAGTGATATAATTTCCTCTGCGATTTTACGAATTGCAACCATTCCAACCTTGACATATTGCACTGGAAAATCATCCGCAACAAATCTCGCTTCTGCACGGATTTCCTCAGGAGGGATAGAAGAATAACCTGCTCCCACAGTTAATCCCTGCATGGTTACAGCTGTGGCTATTCCCGTGGCATAAACATTCAACTTTGCCATGGTTTTCACATCTCGGATAAGTCCTGAAGCTCCTGTGGGATCCAAACCAGCAAATGCAAGGGCAAAGTGCATATTTAAGAATATGATTGAACATCTGATAAAACTTTCTAGAGTAATGAAAAATGCAATACCTGTCCTAAGAGCGATGATTGATAAATACTCTATAATCATATTTCTTCATCTTCATAGTCCTCTGAATTCATCACCTGCGCCTTCTCGCTCTCCTCCGAGAGGTACCTTAATACCGGGATTGGAAAGCGAATCAGAATGCCCAAAATCACGAGGTACATGAGCACAGGAT
>CAYRMJ010000030.1:0-15698 GCA_964425415.1 uncultured Thermoplasmata archaeon
CGTCCTTGGAGAAGGAGGGCACTTTCACCAACACGGAGAGAAGGGTGCAATTGCTGAAGAAGGTTGTAGAACCTCCGGGCGAGGCGAAGCCGGACTGGTGGATAATCACAGAGATTGCGAAGAGAATGGGTGCGAATTGGAATTATTCCTCGCCACGGGATATTTTTGAAGAGATAAGAAGTGTGGTGCCGCAGTACAGGGGCATAACATACGAAAGAATTGAAAACATCGGAATTCAATGGCCCTGCCCAAGTGAGGAGCATCCGGGCACCAAAATTCTCCATGAGTTCAGATTTCCGAGAGCCAACGGCCTTGCAAAATTCTCACCTTACGACCACAGGCCCCCAGCCGAGGAAACGGATGATGAGTATCCGTTCGTTCTAACCACAGGAAGGACGTACGAGCACTTCCACACCGGCACGCTCACGAGGAAGATAGAGGGATTCAACCTTCTGATGCCCGAGGCTTTCGTGGAAATCAATCCAGAGGACGCAAAAACTATGAGAATAAATAACGGTGATTGCGTGGAGGTTGAATCTCGGCGCGGTGCAATAAGGGTTAAGGCGAAGATTTCGGGTATAAAGAAGGGCGTTGTCTTCATTCCATTCCACTTTGCAGAGAGCGCTGCGAATATCCTCACCACAGATGCGCTGGACCCGGAGGCGAAGATTCCAGAACTGAAGGTGGCGGCGGTGAGATTAAAGAAATGCAAAGAATAAATCCTTAAATATGCAAATGGGCATGGGGCAATATGCGCAAGCTCCCCATCGTGGTGCTGCTGGCAATACTGCTTATTCCTCTCGCACTTCATCCAGCGCAGGCTCGCTCTCTTAATGTAACGTATCATGGCGAGACGGAGCTGATAGAGAGAGGTCACCAACCGGTGGAGTTGAAATTCACTTTGAGAAACATATTCAACCGCAGCCTTGATGTGGAGGTTAGCGTGCCCTATTCTTCTCTATACTCCGTTTCTTACAAACCCGCATCATCATTCAGAATCTCGCCGCATGGCGTGGAGAATGTTACCGTCGTGATAACTCCTTCAAAGCACCTTGAGCGAAGGGAGATTGACCTGAAGGTGATTTTCAAAATATACGAAGTTGAGGCAGTGACACCCATAGACACGAAGGAGTACCCGATAACTATTCTTGTGATCAATCCATCTTGGTTCATTCAGCCAATCATTTACTCTCTTGGACTGGAAAATTATTGGATTTGGCAATTCATAATAACTGTTTTGTTCTGGTTGGGTGTGGGATTTCTGACAGTTTTTGTGATTTCACCCATAATTCATGTGCTCACCAAGAAGACCAAAACGCAGGTTGATGACATAGTGTGGAGCATAGTGAAGACTCCGATAATCATAATGCTTTTCATATACGGTTTCGTTGCAGCAGCAGAGCTTTTACCGATAAGTGCCTCGTATCTGTCCGCCATAAACAAACTCTACGAGCTCATTCTTATCTCCGTGATTACCTATCTCACATATCGCATATTCCACGACCTAATGCTCTACGAGGGTAAAAAACTGGCAGAGAAAACGGAGAGTGAGCTGGACGATATTCTAATTCCCGTGGTGGAGAAGATTGGAGATGTGATCATAATAATCGTTGGCTCTCTATGGCTCTTGAATTCTCTGGGCATTGATATAACAATCTTCCTCGCAGGTCTCGGAGGCTTGGGCTTGATAATCGGTCTCGCATCTCAGGACGCCCTTGCGAATTTCTTTGCAGGAATGCACATTCTTCTTGACCATCCATTTTCCATAGGCGACTACATAAAGCTTGAGGGCATAAACACCGTTTACAGAGTTGACAAGGTAGGCGTGCGCTCAACCCGCGCGTACGATGTTTTCAACCACGAGGAGGTTGTGATTCCAAACAAGCTTCTGGCTGGGGACAAGATAATCAACATGATGAAACCTGACCAGCTTGGAAAGGTGAAGTTCAACGTCTCTGTTGCCTACGGCACAGATGTGGAAGAGGTCATGAAGGTCATTGAGGATGTTGTGAACGAGCATCCTGAGATCATAAAGAAGGGCGATAAAAAACCGCTGGTGCGTTTGGTGAATTTCGGCGATTCTGCTCTGGACATTCTGGTGATTGCATGGATACCAAATATAATGGACCAGTGGAGAGTGGCTCATGAGCTTCGCATAGCACTTTACAATCGCTTCAGAGAGAAGGGTATAGAGATTCCGTTCCCGCAGCTGGACGTGCATATAAAGGAACATTCATGATTTCCACACTATCTTTCCATTTACCACCGTCATTTCCACATTTAACCCATTCAGCGCATAAACGATGTTGGAAACTATATTCTCCTTACTGAGCGGCATGCCGTTGGGCCACGGATTGATTAGCACAACATCCGCAAGCTTTCCTTCCTCTATGCTTCCAGCATTCAGACCGAGGGCTTTTGCAGCATCCACAGTGGCAAAGTCCAGAATTCTCTGCGCATTGGTGATTTTCGGGTCCCAGCGCTCGTTCTTGTGCAGCAGCGCGGCGAACTTCATAACTTCAAACATGTCAAGGTTGTTGTTGCTCACCACGCTGTCCGTGCCGAGAGTTATGCGCATTCCCTCATTGAGCATCTCAGGCATGGGCATGGACCCGCCATTTCCCAATTTCATGTTGCTTGTTGGGTTGTGAGAAGCCACCACCCCATGCTCAGCCAAGATTTTTATCTCTCTCAATGTGAGCCATACGAGATGCGCCGCTATTATCCCCTCCCTGAAGAATCCTATTTTGTCCAGCCACTCCACAGGCCTCATACCCGTCTTTTTTCTGTGGTCATACACCTCTTTTCTCGTTTCTGAGATGTGTATCGTCATTAATGTGTTGTGCCTCTCAGCAACATCCCTTGCGCTGAGAAGTGTCTCTTCATCACAGGTATAGACGGCATGCGGTGCGATGAGTGGAGTGATGAGTTCCTCCCCCTTATACTCCCTTATGAACTCCTCAGCATTTTTCACAGGAGTGCCGCCCTGCGTGGTTATATCCTGATTCACAACTGCCCAGCCCAAAAATCCGCGGATTCCCTTCTCCTTCACTGCCTTGGCCACAGCATCCTCATAAGAGTACATGTCCACGAACGCCGTGGTTCCCGTGCGAAGCATCTCCTCAATGCCCATCTTGGAGCCGAGATAAATATCCTCTTTCGTCATCTTCCCTTCCACTTCCCAGACCTTCTGGAGAAAATCAAAGAGGTCCACATCGTCCGCAATGCCCCGCATTCCCGTCATGGGCACATGAGTGTGGGTATTGATCAACCCGGGAATCAGAATTTTGTTTCTGCCATCTATCACATGCTCCGCTTCCACGTTGACGTTTCCAATTTCTGTGATGAGGTTGTTCTCCATGTACACGTTTCCCCTCTTTATCTCTCTTCTCTCGTTTTGAGTCACGATCCAAGCGTCTTTGATTAGAATGCTCATGCTATCTCCCAAATACGAAGGCATTTATATATTTTGGTTGTGCGTGATGCGTAATTTAATAACACCAAGAATTATATGCGATGATGGTATTAGCGCCAGAAGTGAGCACAAAACTTACATTTCTGGGCTCTGGCGGAGGCCGATTCACCACGATATATCAGATGCGAGCCACTGGTGGACTGTACGTGGAGAGCGGAGCGAGGATACACATAGACCCCGGCCCCGGAGCGCTGGTGCAGATGCACAGGTTTGGAGTTGACCCCACGAAGACTGATGTGATTGCTATATCTCACGCGCACACCGATCATTACACGGATGGGGAGATTCTCATAGAGGGCATAACCAACGGCGGAACGAAGAAAAAGGGTGTGCTCATAGGGTCTAAGAGTGTGATTGAAGGCTACGATATTCACGGACCTGCGATTTCAAAGTATCACCGTGGCTTAGTAGACAGGGTGCAGGCCATGAGCCCGGGAGATGAGTTTCAATTCAAAAAAATAAAGATTACTGCCACAAAATCATTTCACAACGACCCCACCACGGTGGGATTCAGGATAAGCACTCCTGACGGAATAGTGTCGTACATGGCGGATACGGATTATGATGATTCTCTCATCTCCGAGCATGAAGGTGCACGTATTCTCATTCTCCCCGTGACCCGTCCGTTGGGGGCGAAGATTCCATTCCATCTCAGCACCAGAGAGGCTGCGAGGCTGGTTGAGAAAATAGAACCGGAGCTTGCAATAATGACTCATTTCGGGTTGAAGATGTTGAACGAGAATCCAGAGTATCAGGCTGACTGGGTGTGGAAAGAAACCGGAATAAAGACCATCGCCGCAGAGGACGGAATGCTCGTTAAAATGGGGAAAAGAATAGAGATTGAGTGATTATCTTCCTCTATGAAAGTAGGCATCTTCCTCTTTAAGTTCAGAGAGCAAATCAGCCAGTTTCCATTTTAGTGATGTGGGGGTGGTGGTTGCAAATATAATGTGCCCATCAACTGCATTTCGCACTCTCTTCATTGTGGCACTTATCTCCTCCTTCGGTATATCATGCATTATTACGAATTTTCCATCTTCCACAGGCACGTATTTCTCGCCAGCAGGCTTTTTCTCTATGAGCTCTTCAACTTTCCAGTCAAGGAATTCGGGGGGTACTGCATAGTACTCATCATCAATTTTTTTCAGCTCCTCTTCCGTGAATCCCACCAGAATCAGCATCTTTCATCACCTCCGTACTTGCAAATATCTTTCACTATATCCTTCACATTCAGCTTGACGAGCGTATCCTCAGTGGGTATGCCGCATTCGCTCCACCCTCGCAGTCGGTAAAATTCTTTGCGAGCTTCTTCAAAATCCTCTTTGCTTCTAAATGCCATGTTCCCGGCAGCGGGACCCTCCTCTTCCGGTTCCCACCATCTCTGAGGTATGATATCATCTTCCAGCGGCTCCAGTCCCGAAATAAGGTTGTACACTCTCGCCAGAGTCTCCACTCTCCAGCCGACGTGCTTCAGCTCTGCTTTTTCGCCCATTATTTCCCTGAAAAGCCTTTCCATATCCTCGCGCTGGTAAGGCACGAACATGCACAGGCCAAGGGTGTCAAACAGCGCCGCACTATCTCTGTCTTCAATCAGAGATGGAACCAAATCCTTAGCTGGACCGTCGTTGGGCAGGCTTCGTGGCGAGGGCCAGCCGCGCATATGAGAGGCGCCAACATCTGCGGTTGCGTAGCTCAGTGCATAGGTTCTCAATCCTCTAGGGTCCCATGCTGGAGCTTCCAATCCTTTGACATGCACCGCATACTCTTTTCCTCTGTTGAGAATCTCAGAGGCTCTTTTCACGCCCTCGGCAAGCACGGCACCTATTCCCATGCGGTACGCAATGTGAATCAGAAGTTTCTCCTCTGCATGTGCATCGCCAAATCCGCTCACTTCAAATCCCGCCTCTTCCATTCCCATCTCTCCCCTTTCCACCATCTCAAAGAACCAGCCAATGACGTTTCCGGCGGCGATGGCATCCAGTCCAAGGTCATTTGCGAGGTGAATCATGTGCGCCACTTCGGGGAAATCAAACACTCCCGTGGCGGCTCCCAGCATTCCTATGCTCTCGTACTCCGGCTTGACTCTGAATTTCTCTCCATCTCTCTCTATTTCAACGTATCGCGCGCATTTCACGGGACATGATTTGCCGTGTATGAATCGCTCAGGCTCAATTTCGTATTTTTTCACCACCTTCCCGGAGAGTTTTGAAGATAGTGACTCATCTATGAAAGGCTTCTTGAAGTTGTATGCGGGGCTCATCCCTCTCTTTCCTGATGAGATGAGCGCATTCGTGGTACCGTACTCTTTCAGAATAGGGGAAGCGCTCTCAACTAATTTCTGGTAATACTCATCCCTTATTTTTTCCAGAATCTCCCTGTTCACATCAATTTTCATTTCCTCCGCGGAGATGGGTTCCACGAATATTCCCTTTACTCCCTTTGCGCCCAGCACAGCGCCAAGACCGCCACGGCCAGCTGCACGCTCGGTGTCAAACATTATGTTTGCAAAGCGAACCATATTCTCGCCGGCGGGGCCGATTATGGCAACGGCACCATCGCCGTGCTTCATCCACAGCTGTTCTGTGGCACTGTAAACTCCCATTCCCCAGAGCTCGGAAGCGTCCATTATTTTCACTTTCTCTCCCATTTTCAGATACACTGGCTTTTCGCTCTTTCCATGGATTACGAGGGCTGCAATGCCCCATCTTCTCAGATACGGGCCGAATCGGTCCCCTGCGTAGCTGTCATTTATCAGAGAAGTCTCTGGAGAGAGCCCCACGACCGCCACCTTGCTGGCTCCGGGAACCAGCCCGCTGAGCGCACCGGGGGCAAAAACAACGATATTCTTAGGGGATAATGCATCAGTTCCCGGAGGTACATGTCTCGCAACGATGTAGTATCCCAGCGCCTTGCCACCGGGGAAAAGCTCGTATATCTTCTCTGGTATTTTTTCTCTCCGTATCTCCCCCGTTGTCAGGTTCACCCGCACCAGTTCTCCGAAGTCAGCCATGGCTGGGAATAATGGTGATGGTATTTATGGGTGACGCCGTTATTTCTCCACCTTGAACACTGTTCCGCAGTAGTTGCACTTCACAACCTCGCCGAGCATGTACATCCCGGAAATAACCGATCCGCAGTTTGGACAGTGCACGTTTTCAACTCTCGCTTCCTTTATGCTGTCTTCCACAAAAATTTCCATGGTGTTTCTGTCTATAAAGGCTTTTATTTTTCCCTCTGCAATTGCCGCTATGAGCAATTTTTCCACTTCCACAGCATTCATTCCCAATTCCTTTGCGAGGGTCGGAAGAGTGATTCTACGGTACAGTTTCAGTGTTCCCAATATCAGTTCTTTCTTCTTCTCAGTTTTGGAGAGTTTGAAATAATAGAAGAGAGTTACAATGGCAATGAGCAGAAAAGGGAGCGTGCATATGGATAACATTATGCCGCTGGATATGGAGTATTC
This sequence comes from uncultured Thermoplasmata archaeon, assembly GCA_964425415.1. Classification (GTDB taxonomy): domain Archaea; phylum Thermoplasmatota; class Thermoplasmata; order Thermoplasmatales; family Aciduliprofundaceae; genus JAADDK01. Next base: position 6,939 of record CAYRMJ010000030.1, read on the forward strand.
GGGGGTGGCATCTTTTATGGTGTGTGTAATCGAATTTACAAAGTAAATTATTGCGAAAAATCCGAAAAGCAATGCGCCCAGAATTGAAAGAATTCCAATGGCCAACAGAGCATTCTTTTTCAAATTGCCTGTGTCCATAGCCAGATTATTTCAATCATTTATTTTTAATTTTCATCAGAGAGCAGTTAATTTTTCACATATTATGTGATGAATAACCAAAAATGGGGCCGCCCGGATTTGAACCGGAGTCACCGGCTTTTTTGAGGGTTGCAGGAGGTAGAGGAACCCGCTGGTGGTTCCCTTCCCAAAGCCGGAAGGATGGCCAAGCTACCCCACGGCCCCAAGCAAAGGCGAAAATGTAGATGCACTAATTAAGTTTTTCTGTATTTAAAATGAGGATTAAGGTGATACTTTCAATATGAATTTTTTCATCCACTCTGCCAAATCGCCGGGGTGCCTTGCGGACACTATGTTTCCATCAACGGCCACACCATCAACAAACTCTCCGCCCGCGGCAATTAGATCATCCTTCACACCGTACCAACATGCAATTTTTCTTCCTTTCACCACTCCAGCCGAGATTAAAACTTGCACACCATGGCATATTATAGCCACGGGCTTGTTCTCAGAGAAGTAATGTCTCACAATATCCAAAGCGTCAGAGTTTAACCTTACTCTCTCAGGAGATTTGCCTCCAGGAATGACGAGAATGTCAAATTCATTCGGATTCACATTTTCGTATCTCAAATTAGCCTTTATTTTATAGCCTCTCTTTCCAGTGATTTCGCTCTGTGATGAAACAATGAACATCTCTATGCCCTCTTCTTTAAGCCTGTGATACGGATAAAACAGCTCCAGATCCTCAAAACCGTCCTCCGCAAGAATTATACCCTTCATAATTACTCTTAATAAAAGCTCATTCTTAAAATTTTTTGCTTGTAGATTCAGCTCTATTTGATAGTCCTTTGTTCTGCAATATACGCAGTACGAAAATATTTTAACATCACAAACTTGTAGTGTGTTGTATGCAAGCGGACCTGTTCTCCTATGTGGACTCCCGAGAAGAAATTGAAAAAGAAATTATGAATTGCAAAAAATGTCCTCTTAGCAACACCAGAACAAATGCAGTACCGGGAGAAGGGGGATTCAAAAAGAAAATTATGTTCGTTGGAGAGGCGCCCGGTAAATGGGAAGACCTTAAAGGCAGACCCTTTGTGGGTGCTGCAGGCAAGTACCTTGATTCTCTACTATCTCAAATTGGCCTAACCCGAGAAGATGTTTTTATAACCAACATAGTGAAATGCAGACCTCCCGGAAACAGGGATCCCACGGATATTGAGATTGCTGCGTGCTCTCCTTACTTGGATAGGCAAATTTCCATCATGAAGCCAAAAGTAATATGTCCATTGGGTAGATTTGCAGCGCAGTACATACTTAAAAAGTATGGATTTGTGATGAAGTCCATATCCGCCGTCCAAGGCCGTGTTTTCAGGGGAGATGTCGTTATTATTCCCATGTATCACCCTGCAGCAGCGCTTTACCATGGCCAGTGGAAAAAGGATATTGAGAGCTCATTTAAAGTTCTAAAAGGTTTGATTGAAGAGCTGTAAAAACTTTTTAATGTAAAAACCATCCATCTTTTGTGAAAATATACGGAAACATAAATTTGAACGGCAAATTCTTCAAAGGAACGGTTACCATTGAAGATGGAATAATAACATCCGTAAAGGAAAGAAAAGAGAATTACGATGTAAAAGGAACGGTTATTCCAACATTCATAAACATGCACACACATCTTGGAGATTACTACTACGGAGAGGAGATTAACGGAACGCTCAGGGAGGTAGTGGGCCCGGGGGGATTGAAATTTTCAATTTTAAAAAACAGAGAAGCATCCATACGAGGTATGCAAAAGGCACTTAAGTACATGGAACTGTGCGGCACATCTCATTTTGTAGATTTTAGAGAGGGTGGAAGAGATGGTGTTATTATGCTCAGAGATGCTCTCAAAAATAGAAAAATAAGAGGAATTATTTTAGGGCGTGAGGGGTTATGGAAAGAGGCTGATGGGGTGGGAATGAGCAGTTTATCAGATGTGGATATAGATAAATACAGCATGCTTGCCAAAAGTGCAAAATCCAAAGGCAAAATATTCGCAATGCATTTTTCAGAGGATAGAAGAGAAAATGTGGAAAAAGCTATATCCCTCAATCCAAATTTCATTGTGCATGCTCTTAAAGCCACCGACGAGGATTTGAAAAAAATAAAGGATGCGAAAATACCCATTGTGCTAACACCCCGCGCAAATGCGTTTTGGGGACACACACCAAATATTCCTCATCTTTTATCTCTCGGCTTAAAAGTGGCACTGGGCACTGACAACGGAATGATTGCGGCGCCCTGCATGTTTCGTGAGATGGAGTTTGCGTATAGAATTTCAAGAGTTTACGAAAAAGTAAGAGCAGAAGATATACTAAAAATGGCAACCACAATTCCCAGAGAAATAATTGGAATAAGGGATAATAAAATGGGAGAGAAGGCTTCTTTGATAATTTTCAAGGATATTTTGACACCCTACGAGATAGTTACTCGGTCCTCCTGTATGGAAATTAGAAAGGTGATAATTTAAAAAGATTTTACAATCATCTCGTCTCTATTCATATTCAATATCGCAACTTTGCCCGGATCAGGATTGAAATTCATCATCTTCTGATACTTTGTCTGTTTTTGCCAAGTGGATGCATTGACCATGTGTATTCCCTTGTATATGCCGTATGAGAATGCATGAACATGGCCAGTCACCAGGACGTCTGGCTGAGGGTCCATAACTAAATAATCCCTGTCGTAAGGCACTATGGGAACTTTTTCTCCGTACACTGGTGAAAGATGTCTGAACTTCAACATGTACTCCATAATCTTGTCCGTTTTCTGATAATCCATTCCCGGAATGAGTTCCACCAAATTGTTCAAGCTTGCCCCGTGGTAAATGGTGAATTTATATCCATGTATGGAGACCATGGCTGGATTGCTTAGAAAAACAACATTGGAATCAAACATATCACGTATCTCCTTGGGCAATGCGGGCTGCGGCTCTGCATTGCGCACTATGTCGTGATTTCCGGGTATAGCCATAACCTTCACATAATCAGGCACCTCTTTAAGATACTCTGCAAACACCTCGTATTGCTTGAATATGTCCGTAATCTCAAGTTCTTCCTCCTGATTTGGATACACGCCTATTCCATCAACAAGGTCTCCGGCGATGATTAGATACTTAACTGTTCCTGCTTCATCCTCTCCACTTTTTAACCAATTCAAAAATTTCTCCCAACGCTCCCTGATGAATGTTTTGCTTCCCACATGTGTATCGGAGATTATGGCAACACTCAGATTTTCATTAATTTTTCTCTTTTCCCTTACCCAGCGCACATCTGGTCTAATTATGTCTTCTTCTTTATCTAAATACATAATTCTTTTGGAAGAGTTGTACTTTCCCCTCACGCCAATAACCTCATCTTTGAGAAGAAAGACATTACCGCGAATCATGCAGGTTAGCGTTCCTGTTGGATCTTCAATTTCAAATATTGTCCTGCCCGACGATGTTCTCCTTACATCATTAACCATTCCAATTGTGGCAACATAGCCATCCGAAAGTTTGGATATTCTCCGTGCATTGACCAGCGCGCGGCGATGCTTTAGGATGCTGTGCAATTTCTCAAATCGGTCTAAAAACAAATTGTGAAAATCCTCCGCACTGCCGGTTGCTTCCATATGCACATTTGCAGTTAACAGTATTTCATAGTTCCAATCATACTCAGATGCAGGAGCCTTACTGCCTATTTTATTTTCTGCCTTTTTCTCGCTCTTTGTAGTATTATTTATATCTTTTACAGTCACATATCCCAATGACCCGTACCTATTTGCAAAATCGGATACATAGTTAACTCCGCCCCTTTCAATTATGTATGGCAAAACATCAGGTTCAATCACAATCTCTCGCTTCAAAAGTTCTTCAATTATCCGGTCTCTCTCATCCATTGCTTTCCATTAATCGTGGTGGAAAATAAAGATTTTTGTTTCACATCGTAATATACTGCAACACCTATTTTCAATCCTAAAAGAATATACACAAGGTACAGTAGGTTTTGCATATTTACATCAATGCTAATACCCATGTTCTGCAAGCTAACATCGGAAAACAGAATCTGAAGATATGCCGCTGTTGTGATTGAAGAGAAAAATACTGACAGGCTTTTTTGTTTCACATAGAGATCTATTATGGATATTACAAAGAGCGCCAGAAGATAAATCATAGTGAAAAGAGAAAAGGAGGAATTTGATAATGGTGCATAAACCTTTGAAGCGAAATTTAAAGCTATTGCAGGAATGATGATATAGATCACAAAATAAAAAGCAAGTTTGTCCTTCATTCGCTCACCCCCGCCCAAACTAAAGTATAAGAAAGGCCCACGTTTTTGTCAGAGATTGTCGCAACTATTGTGGTGTTGCTATTCATCAGAGGAATGTTCACTGTTAAGCCCTCTTTTATTTTCAAAACTTTTGTAAAGGAAAGCGTATCATTTGATAGAATATTTCTTATCTTTAGGGCAACGGTTTGATTATCCATGTTTGACTTAACAGATATTCTTAAATAGGGAGTGCCATTGAAATACAAAATCTCTTTAGGAAAATCAAGAGGTGCGTGCCATGTATACACCAAATCTCTACTTATTATAACCCCCATGATATTTAACTGAGCATGAAAATTCAAAACATCGTTCCTGAAAAGCATAAAGTTAACATTTCTTTCAAGGTGCAAATGTATGAAAGCTTCTCTTCCAATTACCGCCGTCTCGTTTCCAACGGCAATTGTGCCAAAATTATCATAAACTTCAACATGTAAATTTGCCTTGTTCAAATTTTCTATTGTATTCACAAAGTACGGTATTTCCATGCCTTCCTTTCCAAATTTTGCCTTCTCTGGAAATATTATGAAAGAATATAGAAGTGGGGGAAATTTAATATGTTTTGTGTAATTTATTTTGAATGTAGCCATATCTTCATAGTTTCCACTAATCTCTATCAGAACTTGCACAGTGCTTCCATTAAAGACAAAATCATCGCCCAACAGCTGATAGCTTCTAATTAATGATATGTTTCCATGAAATACGAACGATGCACTTTTAAGAGCAGGTAATTTGGAAATGCTTCTGTTATCAGAAAACAAAACAACATCTCCGTGTGCCGCCTGCACGTGCACAAACACATCATTCATTTCGTATAATCCTCCATTGTGTACCTCCACGGGCACGCTAAAGTACACTGTTCCATTGTTCAACTCTAAACTCCCGGCTCTTGTAAGGACATGCACGCCCACATCCACACTTACCATTGAATAAATGACCGTAAATATGAGAGTTGCTATTATGAGATTTATTAGCGTGAGTTTGCTGTTCATGTTTAAAAGCTTGCGGGGTGAGAATATAAATTATTATGTGAGATTATTTGATCATATAATCAAAATTGAAAATCACCCACCCTCGCTTTGTGACCCAATTTAACTGAGTACATCTTTCCTTCATATTCATCACATGAGCCAAAAACAATGGCAGAATTGCCCAACAGTGCCTGTGTGGCATTTTTACATTCTTCTAAAAAATTTCTCAGTTCCCTACTCATTAATCCTAAGGAAAATGAGAATTCACGGCCCACATTCAAAGCATTGCGCCATGTGCGAGCTCTTTCAAATTTAGCAATAGCCTCCGTGCCCAACTCTGCAATTTTGCGTTTCCACGATTGCTCTTTGATAATCTGATTTGTTGGTATTTTTGGACCCAAAACCACTAAATTTATCAAGCCATCATACTCTATTTTCTCAATCTTGCCTGTGGGTGGTATGCCCGGTGTGCGGCGATATGTGAATCCTCCCACGAGCTCAGATGCCACATCACCAAGCCCTGTTCCCATCTCTATTTCAGTTTCATGGGTAACAATCGCCGCAATATTTGCATCAATACCCTTGAAATCCGCAATGGCAAGGGCTGTGCTGAGCGCTATGGCCGCGCTCATTCCAAATCCCTGAGAGACTGGAAGATGCACTTTTGTCTCTATTATTCCCTTGAAATTCAATCGCTCAGCTATTCTTCTTTGAATTTTTCCCACAATTCTCTCTCCATTTAAAAAAATCGCAAAGTTACCTTTACTAACCTGCGTGATAGCGCCCGGCTCCACGCACACACCCACGCCCCGTGAACCAGAGTATTTTGAATCAATTTGAAAGAACAGTGTTACGCTTCCCGATGCTATTGCCTTTGAGCTCATCTGCAATCCTCCTGAGCAAATGCTCTGCCACATCTCTCTTGCTTCCTTTCACTTCACTCACATCATTGTGCGTGATGATAAGCACCCTCGTGTTATTTTCTACAACATCACGAAGGTCGTTTGCGACCACCATGTTCAAATGATAGGTATTCATTCTCTCTCTCGCCTTTTGGATAAGTTCCTCGTCGCTCACGTCCCACTCAGCCTTGAATCCAACCAAATAGCCATCGTACACATGACCAAGTTTCTCTAAAAACTTTGGCGCTTGTTCCCATTCCATATTTTGGAAATCCTCCATGCTAATCTTTCCCGCGGCTCCGGAAGGCTTAAAATCCGGCAAAGCTGCAGGTACAATTATCACATCATAGCTCAGCATACTATCTATATTTTCAATGAGCTCTTCCACTGTGCCAAATCTCTCCACATCCAAAAAATCCGGAGGTTCTTTTCCTAAACCCATCATTAGCTTAACTTCCGCGCCTAAAAAGTACGCGTACTTGGCAATTTCTATGGCTGTTGCACCCGAGGCCAAATTGCTAACAATTCTGAAGTTGTCAATTTTTTCATATCCCGCTCCCCCTATCACCAAAACTTTGTGATTTTTAAGCTCATCGTGCAGAAAATTCATAACTTTCGCAGCTATATACTCTCTGGATGGAACTTTCATCTCGCCCTCCTCATCCCTTGGTTTTACAATGGTTGCAAATTTTTCAAGCTTGCTTAAATTCTCGCGCAATATGGGATTTTCATACATTCTCCTGTTCATGGCAGGAACAAAAACACATCTTTCAAGGTTCGCAAGAATTAATGTGCTCACCGCATCATCTGCCATACCACATGCAGCCTTTGAAATTATGTCTGCAGTTGCCGGGCACACCAAAATAATATCGTAGTCTTCAAGGTGTTCATTCATTCCGCTTAACTCGCAAATTACTTTGTTTCCAGTGGCAAACTGAAGCGCGTCCTTGCCCACAAATTTCTGCGCAGAGGAAGTTAGGTATGCATGAACCTCTGCCCCATGTCTTATGAGCTCTCTCGCTATTTTTACCGATTCCACAGCAGCAACGCTGCCCGTCACCGCGAGGGCTATTTTTTTTCCTGATAGCATTTCTGATTTTTCACAACAAATTTCCTGTGAAGCGTGCATGTTTGAGATATGCAATGATATGATAATAAATGTTTCTCATTGATTGCATTTCAGAATTTTAAGTTGACTATTTTATCATTATTGACACCACATCTGTAATATTGATGTCTCAAAAAAATGGCGCGTGCATCAACATTCATCGCCTAACGTAATTCTCCACAATTAAAAATGTTTTTATCATCTCATCACATGCGCAATTGGTGATATTGGTGAACATGCAGGAATTCATATCAAAGTACAAAGACGAAGTTGAGCGCACATTGAAAGACTTCTTTACGGAGAAAAAGAGAAGTTTAAAATCGGAAATATTGAGAGATGTCGTTAACGTAATTGAAGAGTACACCCTGCGCGGAGGTAAAAGGATTAGGCCAGTGTTGATGATTCTCTCCTATCTGATGCATGGAGGTGAAGAAGATTCGCGCATACTTCGTGCTGCCGCCGCACTGGAACTCATTCAATCGTATTTTCTGATTCATGATGATATTATGGACGAGAGTGATTTGCGGAGGGGAAAAGCCACAGTGCACAGAATATACGAGCAGAAACATCTTGAAGAGGGATATCCGGGTAAACCTGCAAGATTCGGAGAGAATGTCGCAATAATCGCAGGAGACCTTGCAAATGTGTATGCTTTTGAGCTTTTCATAAACTCCGGATTTTCAGGACCTGCTTTCCACAAGGCTCTCAAAGCTCTAAATGAGATAATAGAATACACTGGTTATGGCCAAATAATTGATGTAAATTCATCGGTCATTCCGAATTTTGGAGAACGAGATTTGCTTTTGCTTCACGAGTACAAAACCGCAAACTACACAATATATGGGCCATTGGCGTTGGGTGCTATTCTTGCGGGAAAGGCTCCGGAAAAACTAAAAGATTATGCCATACCTATCGGAATTGCTTTTCAGCTTCAAGATGATATATTGGGGCTGTTCGGAGACGAGGAGCGCATAGGCAAACCAGTGACTAGTGACTTAGCAGAGGGAAAGAGAACTCTCCTAATCATAAAAGCACTGGAATTTGCAAGTCCAGAAGACAGAAAGATAATTGAAGAAGCATTAGGCAACCCAGCAGTAACCCAAGAGCAGCTTGAAATGGTTAGAAACATAGTGAGAGAAACAGGCTCTTTAGATTATTCCCGCTCCATGGCAGAAGAGCTGGTAAGAAGTGCAACAGAGCATCTTGACAATCTCAAGTTTGAGAGAGAGGAGTACAAAGAGATACTGAAAGAGTTGGGAGAGTATATGATTCAGAGAAGCTACTAAATCCATAAACATAGTGGTTATTTACAC
>CAYRMJ010000031.1:0-15668 GCA_964425415.1 uncultured Thermoplasmata archaeon
CACATTCCCTCCTGCAACCACACTAAAACCTTCGGAAACGCACTCTACCTCCTGCAACCACACATTCCCTCCTGCAACCACTAAAACAGCGGGTTCCTTAACCTCCTGCAACCACACATTCCCTCCTGCAACCGCTAAAACAGCGGTTCCTCCAACCTCCTGCAACCACACATTCCCTCCTGCAATCATGCCAAAACCTTCGGAACCGCACCCTACCCCCTGCGAGCGCAGAGCGGTTATCATACCAACTTACAACTGCTTTTTGGAGGTTAAAAATAACCCGATAGGTCGCAAACCAGCCGCCGAAGGCGGGCGTTAAGATAAAAAGAGCAATGTTAATAAAACAGATGTGATTACAAGAACTATGAAACCCACAATCATAAAGGGCAGAATCTGGATGCTTAGAGACAAAGATGGAAAGAGAATAGACAACGTGGACACGGACATGATTTTCCACAATAAATTTTTGTATATCACGGACCTGAAGGAGATGGGTAAGCACGCGTTCTCCAACCTTCCCGGCTGGGAGGACTTTCCACAGAGAGCTAGAGCGGGCGATATTCTCGTTGTTGGCCGCAATTTCGGCTCGGGCTCGTCTCGGCAGCAAGCGGTGGACTGCTTCATTGCGCTGGGCATATCTCTCATAATCGGAGAGAGTTTCGGTGCAATTTACAAGAGAAATGTAATCAACTCAGGATTGCCCCTCATTGAGGCGCCGGGGATATTTGAATCTGACTTGAAGAGCGGGGACGTAGTGGAGGTGAACCTCACAACTGGGGAGATATTCAGAGATGGAAAGCTGATTTTCAGAGGAACTCCCATGTCAAAGGTGGCTCTTGACATATACAACCATGGGGGTTTGATGAACTTGGCAAAGGAGATAGCATGAACTTTCTCTCCGTGCCAGTTCCGGAGGATGTGAGAACTGCAGAGATTCAGGGTGATTTCAGGGAGGCGGAGCGAAGAATAGAAAAATGGCTGAATGGGGAGCTGCACCCGTGCATGCGACTTCGTTTAGAGTACGAGAAGGAGCGCATTTTCAGAATTCGCAGAGAATACGGCATTTCACTCCAACGAGGAATAGAGCGCCTGAAAAGAGAGATTGGATATGTGAAAGAAGAGACCATAGAAGAATGGATTAGAAGCGGGGCTCTGGATTGCAGAAACATAGATGGAAAGATGAGATGCTTCAACAGATTTGTGGATAATCTGGCGTTTGCAGAGCCGGCCATTGCTATGAGGAGAAAAAAGAAAAATGCAAAGACGAAGGAACTTTTGCTTCAAACCCTTATTCGCATGAGCACTGGAGAGAGCAGAAAATACAGAATCACCGCCGGGATAAGGTTGAAAATAAGAAAAAAATACGAGGGTGAGAAGTTCCGCGTCTGGCTCCCACTGCCTCAGGAGCGGTTCCAGAGCGAGAAGGTGAGAATCATTGCATCAAAACCTCAGGTGAGTTATATATCCACAGCTGAGCAGAGAACCGCTTACTTTGAGACGAGGGAGCGAGAGATAAATATGGAATTTGAATATGAGATATCAGAAGTATCCGGTGGACTGGAAGGAGAGGTGAAGGAGGAGCATAAGGGGGAGAAGTTGCCCCACATCGCATTCACTCCCTACATAAAATCCTTGGCGGAACGCGTGGCTGGCGATGGAGACACGATGGAGAAGGCTCGGAGAATATACAACTGGGTTACCTCGCACATGCGCTATTTTTACGTGAGAAATTACGGCACTTATGATAACATAGGGGAATACGCGGCTGTTAATTTGAGGGGAGATTGCGGATTTCACGCAATTCTATTCATCGCTCTTTGCAGAGCCGTGGGCATTCCTGCAAAGTGGCAGAGCGGATGGTTCATCACACCCTATTATGCAGGGCCTCATGACTGGGCGCAGGTCTTCGTGAATGGAGAATGGTACCCTGTGGATGCATCCTTCGGTAATCTGCGCAGGCACACAAAGGTTGAGAACGAGTTTTACTTTGGAAATTTGGATGCGTTCAGGATGATTGCAAACGATGACATTCTCTCTCCATTCAATCCTCGCAAGATGCACTGGCGCTCTGACCCTGTGGACAATCAGGTGGGCGAGGTGGAAACAGATAAGAACCTGTACTACGGGGACTTTTCATGGAAAATTTATTTTAAAGACATAAAAAAGATTTGAATTCAATTCTTTCAACGCCAAATAGTTTCTCTTATCAGCTGTTGAAAAACAAGTCTATGCGCTTTCTTTCAAACCGCAACCCCACATCCATAACCCTATTGATTCTCTGGTTGCATATCCTCTATCCCTAATTTACCTTTTTCTCACATATACACTCACAATCTCATATCCTTTTGTGATTCTAACTTAGACAGACAAAGGAAATAATTAAATAGAGGGAAAAAAATTACATAACCAATGCGTTTGAGAGTGCCCGAGAAAATACTTCTACATCTTTACGAGTATAGGAGATTTGGAGATGATTATACATATCCCATTGAAATAACTCAACAAGGCATCGCCAATGCAGTTGGCATATCTGTTACTCATGTGCCCAGAAACATAAAAAAGCTACTCCAAGAGGGACTGGTAGAATCCAAAAAAGGGCATGTTAGTGGAAAAAAGAAAAGGCTAACTGTTTATATTCTCACCCACAGGGGAATTGCCATTGCAAAGGAGCTGGTAGAGAGGGTAAACAGCATGGAAGTTGAGGTGGGTGGAGAGCGTGTAAAGATAAGCACCATCAAAAGAGCCACAAATATGAAATATGTTGAAATCCTAAATAGAATTGAGAATGGAACCATTGAGAAAGCATCACTGAGTTCAGAAGAGCGTGTGCTGTTCTCTGAAAGTTCTGTAAAAGTTGTTAAATTTTTGGACAGAGAGGAAGAAATCAACATTCTCAAAAACTGGCTCTCTGATGGAAAAGTGATGTGCATAATTGGAGGACCCGGAACGGGAAAAACTTATCTAATGCGTAGATTTTTAGATATATCCAAACCTAAGATTAACGTATTATGGTTTGATATATATCCCGGAAGAAAGTGGAGTACAATTAAAGAAATCATATCTTCCCTGTTTGGAGCCTCTGATGTTTTGAATATCCTAAGGACACATCCCACACTTCTGATATTTGATGGATATCAAGATGTAGATGATGAGTTTGTGAGTGCTCTGAATTCCTTGATGGTGGACGATATTGGCAACAGTAAAATACTTGTAAGCATGCGTGCGGACACACCGTATTACAACAGATTTTACACTCTCGCAGATGTGGCAGAGTCAAGAGTGCAAGAGATAAAATTAGGACCTTTACCCTATGAATACGCACGAAAGATACTCCCCGATGTGAAAGAATCTGCTTTCAAAAGGATATATCAACTGGCCAAAGGAAACCCACGGGTTTTAACTTCGCTGAAAAAGGGCACGATTGACAAAGAAGAAGTTCCTCTAACCCCTGAAAATGTGCATCTTTTAAAGTTTTTAGCAAAGCAAAAGTAGGAAAATTTTTATGTAGATACATTTTGCACTTCCATGCCCGCTCGGCTGGCATCCTCTGAGTAATGATGAGGATCCCCGCAAGCGGGCCATATCTCAGAAAAGATTTAAACGGCATGGTGTCATGAGGGCTTATGAGAAGGGAGGAACTTGCAAAATATATTGACCACACAAATTTGAAGGCACAGGCCACAAGGGAAGACATTAAAAAGCTATGTGAAGAAGCGAAAAAATTTGGATTTTATGCTGTTTGCGTAAATCCGTATCGTGTGAAAGACGCAAAGGAATTTCTGAAAGGAAGCAGCGTGAAGATTGCATCGGTGGTGGGCTTTCCACTTGGTGCAACATTCACAGAGGTAAAAGTGCAAGAATCTGTGATGGCCATAAGAAACGGAGCTTCTGAAATAGACATGGTTATTAACATAGGTGCGCTTAAAGATGGAAATTATGATGAAGTAGAGCGAGATATAAAAGAAGTAGTGGATGCTGCACATTCAATGAATGCTATTGTAAAGGTGATTATTGAGACATGCTACCTTACAGAGGATGAAAAAATCAAAGCCTGTGAGATTGCAAAGAGAGCTGGTGCAGATTTTGTGAAAACATCCACAGGTTTTGGAACCGCCGGTGCGAAGGTTGAAGATGTAAGGTTAATGCGCGAGGTTGTGGGTTCTAACATGGGTGTGAAAGCTGCAGGAGGCATACATACTGCGAAAGAAGCCGAGGATATGATAAAAGCGGGTGCAACTAGAATAGGCGCCAGTAGAAGTGTTCAAATAATTGAGTCTGCTGAACAATGACTATTTTATCACTTCCTTAAATATTTTTTCTGCATCTTCACTACTTGATTTTTTGATTTTAAGTTTTCTCTTTCCAGTAGCCTTTACAACTCCTAAAAATTCTCCATTTATAACCACATAACCCTCAAATTTCTGAGGATATATGTACATTATTAACCTTGAAATCGGATCAGAGGGATGCAAAACCACTGGATTATTAAAGTAATTCGTATTATCAATTTCATCAGGATTTCCATAATACAATTTACCATCATTTAAATATAGCCCTGCCTTTAATTCGCTCCTCTTCAAAATCTCCACAACATCTGCACGGGAGAGGTAATTACCGCCGAAAATTTTTGCGATATCTGAATTTATAAAACCTAAAACATCAAACAAGTTTTCAATATATTTCTCCAACGCATACTCTCGCTCATATTTTTTCTCAACCACCACATATCCCAACGGATATTTTACAATGTAGTTCCCCATATACAAGTTCTTGAGTGCTTCCTCTGTTCTCTCTATTCCCAGAGGCGACTCTTCAAAAATTTCGCTAATTTTCATCTTTTTGTGGGTAAGAAGCATTGTATAAATCACATGCATATCCTTGTCCATCTCCATGGATTTAATAGCCTGAAATATAGCTGCACTCTCTTTGGTGGCGTACCCGTGCTCATTTCTCAAATCCAAAGTTTCATACACAAGCTCAGAGTGATAATACTTTGAAATGTTTATTCTTTTGTAAGCTCTTATAAGTTCAAAATCAGAGTGGAGAAACATAAGAAACTTTGCCACATCTAAAGGAGTCTTTAACTTCCGACCGGGAACAACTCTACTTTTCCAGAGGACATACGATAAGATTTTTTTATTATCATAAACTTTGTTCACAGGTACTCCAGACGCGTAGTAATCACCTATCTTTTTGAACTTCGTTGAGCCGTAACTATCATTTGATATCACCATGCCTAAATTTGAAAGGTGGTCCATAAATGATTTTTTATCACCTACAACTTCCTCCACAAAGTAATGATCAAACTTATCTATTAACTCTCCACTTGCCACAACTTGCCCCTTTTCCACTAACACATGCGAATACAAATTTGAGAATTTATCATAAAGCTCCTGCATTATTGGATAAGCAAACGGGTCCGCGCTCGGAACCACCGCTTTCACGTGCTCATAATCCCCTATATTTTCAGCCGTATAATAAATTCTACCTTCTGCAATTAATTCTTTTAAATTCTCAGTTTCTGATAGAGGAAACCGTGTGAGCCATTCAAATTGCTCTTTGGTCATTGGGCCATAACCCCGAATAATTCTCATTGTAAAATCTCCAGCGTCTCCTGCCATCTCAGTAATCAGAGGTTCAAAATAATATGTGCTGGAATCTTCTACGTCCACCACTGTGCGATACACATACACATTTTTCTCAAGGGTGTCTATTATTCTCTTGACAGTACTCTGTCTATAGCTACTGCTTTTAATTATTTCATTCAGCGTAGCTTTGGTTCCTAATCTTGCAATAAGCTCAATTATTTTGCGCTCTCGCTCTCCAATATTTTCAATGCGATATACTCCTGCAAATAAAGGTACATCCCTCTTCCTCGCATATCCATATCTTCCACCTAAAAATTTACCGTATGCAATTTCTCTTCTACGAACCATATTCAAAAATTCTTCAAAGCATCCGCGAATTTTAATGGAATCTATGCTAAATGCAATCAAAAAATTATCAAAGTATTCTCTGCAACTCATCTTTCTGATTATTTTCCATGCGCGATAGGATTGAATGCGCGCCTCAGAAATTCCCCTTTTTTCCCTCAATTTTCTGTAATCCTCTTCCAGCATGTACTGCTCTCCGTATCCCACAACAAATTTTGCCTTCTTCACGGTTCCTTCATTGACCATGTACTTGAGTATTCTCCTCGCATCATTTTCATCAATATGGAGTGTGTACACAATCTCTTCAAATGTAAGTGGTGCTCTTAGATTTAGCAGATTTTTTATTAATATCTCAAGTGCGTAATCTCTATTTATTTCCTCTCTGTTCCGAACGTACCATTTTATCTTGCCTTTAATAACTTTGCGTCCAACTAAATACGCACGCTCCATGCATTTTAAAATATCCATGATTTCTGATTTTTTTATTTCAAACTCTTTGGCAAGTTCCTCTACTGTTTTATCGCCTTCCCATTTTATTGTGTTATCGCACTCTTTCGCATACAATGTAGAAAATACAGGATATAGAGAAATAGTGGTCCATAGCAAGCGTCCTGCATATACAGACACTATCTCTCCAGCATCAATCTTTGATTCAACCAAAGACACCAAATCTTCTTCATTCATCTCAGAATAATCGTATATGTTTATACCTCGTCTATGCAGCACATCTGCGCCCGGTGCGTGTGATAAAAAATCCATCAAGCTGCTCTCATCCCGTATTCTAATTTTAGAACTGAAATAGCTTTCAATTTCCTCTTCACTAAACAGAAATTCAGTCTCTTCTGCAGGAATTATGCGTTCAAGGAGCCTAAGATGGAGATGCTTTAGAAGAGCTGTGCGGTCTTCCATAAGCACTATATCGGATATGCCCACAAGAATGATGCTATGGGCAAACACACTTGGTGTATCTGAATACTCAATTTTCATGAACTCAATATCTCCATTTTCAATTCCTTTAAGCACCTCCTTCGCATGAGGAAGATCCATTGCAATGGTAAATATCTCATTGAAAGTCTCTTCTATCACCGGAAAACCGGGAATTTCACTGAGAAGCTTTAATATTCTATCACTCCTGAGCTGCTGCCGAGCAACTGAAACGGACCGCCCTTTGTATTTTCTCAAAACCATGAATGAGCGTGTTGCAACATGCCTAAATCTTTGCTTGAACAGTTCAGTTCCGAATATAGCGTGCCTCAAAACATCATCAATTGTATCGGAATTTAGAATATCTCTGATTGCATTAAGAGGCACTTTCTTCTTTATTGTGAGCATAAAAGCATCGTCAGTTATGCTTATTCCCACATTTATTCCAAAACGCTCAGTCAAAACATGAGCATAAGCTCTTGATAACGCGTCGTTCACCCTCCTTCCAAACGGATAATGAAAGATCACACTGTATTTCCCATCATTTCCAACATAGCCCTCCACAACCACTCTTATATGAGTTGGTACCATATATGCCATCTGCTCTTTTATGTAGGACACTATGCTCCGAGCACCGTTATAATCCAAATAATATTCCTTCATAAGAATTTCAATCGTTCTGCCCTCTCCATTCTCTCTCACTGATGTTTCAACAAATTGCCTGAATTTGCCCACTTCTATGCTCAAATCGTATGAGCGTGGCAGCATTTCTCCAGCCCATGACGGCACTGTGGGCCTTTTGCCCAATGCGTCTCTAACCACAACTTTGCTATGTGTTATGCGAAGGACCTCGTAGCTTCTTGCACCCAAAACGAACACATCACCCTTTTGTAATTTTTCAACAAATTTTTCGCTTAAATCTCCAAGTCTCTTTCCTTCAATATCTACAACCAGATAGTCTGATTCATCAGGTATGGTGCCCATATTCATAAAATATATCATCCTTGAGCTTCTTTTTCTGCCGAACGTGCCTTCCTCCTCATCAAACCATATCTTTGAGTATATCTCGTTGCCCATAACTTTACCACTTAAGTATCTGAGAACCTCCAAAAATTTCTCCATTGGGAGATTACGATAACAGTACGAATTTTTAATTAGAGAATAGGCATCACTCACCTTCCATCTCTGCTCCAAGCTCATGCCAACTATGGTTTGAGCAAGAACATCAAGGGAATTCTCAGGAATGAATATTCTGTCTATTTTTCCGTCATACGCGCATTTTACGAGAGTTGTACATTCCACAAGATCATCAAGCTCAAAAACCATAAAACGGCCCTTAGCCACCTTTCCGTACGCATGACCGCTTCTTCCGATTCTCTGCAAGCCTTTGGCAACGCTCTTTGGAGAGCCTATCTGTACTACCAAATCAATGTATCCAATATCTATGCCCAGTTCCAAAGATGTTGAGGAGATTACACATTTTAACTCTCCATTTTTGAGAGCGCTCTCAACCCTAAGCCTTGTTTCTTTGCTGAGAGAGCCATGATGCGCTTCTATGCCTTCCACGCCACGCTCTTTAAGCTTGTATGCAACATGTTCAGTGCCACTTCTCGTATTTGTGAATATTAGCGTGGTTCTGTGCTTTTTAATCATATCCACCAGCATATCATACATTTTTTCGGTGGCTACTTCATAGGGCACCATGGTCAGGTCCTCAACTGGAGTTATCACCTTCAAATCAAGCTCCTTTCTGTGCAGAGATTGCACAATCCACACATCTCTCTCTTTTCCATCCTTAAATCCACCTAAAAACTTGGCGATTTCCTCAATAGGAGCTTGGGTTGCGCTGAGCCCAATTCGCTGAAACTCTCCTGCAAGGTACGCCAGACGCTCAAGGTTCAAAGATAGCAAAACACCACGCTTGTTGCTCGCAACCTCGTGAATCTCATCCACTATAACATATTTCACATTTCTGAATTTCTCTCTGAATTTAGGAGCAGTTAGAACCAACGCAAGGCTCTCCGGAGTGGTTATGAATATGTGCGGCGGTTTTCTAAGCATTTTTTGTCTTTCGGATGTGCTGGTGTCTCCTGATCTAACCGCCACGCGAATATCTGGAATTCTTACACCTTCTCTCTCAGCAATGTTTTTTATTTCTTGAAGCGGGACCTCTAAATTTCTGTGAATATCATTTGCAAGGGCTTTCAGAGGTGATATGTAAACACAGTATATTCTGTCCTCCAAACTCCCATGCTTAGCTCTCAAAAACAGCTCGTTGATAACCGATATGAAAGCGGTCAGAGTTTTTCCGCTTCCTGTTGGAGAAGAAACTAAAACATTTTTTCCTTCGTGAATCAGCGGCACTGCTTTCTCCTGTGGCTCTGTTAGCGAGGAATATTTTGATGAAAACCACTCTGAAATAACAGGGTCAAAGAGAGAGAGCACTTCGTCTTTGTTCCATCTATCCTTAGCGAACTTGGCCATTTGAAGCAATTAGCAAGTGAACCATAGGATTTAAAGGTTTTTGAATTCCCCGTTCCCAAAAATTGCAAAATGTTTTTATCGCCGCATGGCATGGCACCTTTGGATGAATGAGGATACAAAGGATGGTGCCATTGAGACAATAAAGGAGATTCTTATCTCGGTTCTCATCGTGGCAATAATTTTCGGAGGACTGTACGCATACTCCGGCGTTTGGCCACCAATAGTGGTAATAGAATCAGGTAGTATGCAGCACGGCAACGATTCACACATAGGCACCATTGATACAGGCGATATTGTAGTTGTTAAAAAAGTGTATTCTCCTGATGATATACAAACGTATATTGAAGGACGCCTCCATGGTTACAAAACTTACGGTAACTACGGGGATGTCATCATATACGATTACAATGGAAATTCAATAATTCACCGCGCTATAGCCTATTTACAGTGGGCTTCAAATCATTGGACCATACGGGGATTAGATATGCATCATTTACCCAACTGGATACATGTGGATTCATCCCTGCTTACAATATACAATGTAAGTGCTAAGCCAAACGATATGATAATGATTCATTTAGATAAGCTCAATCATAAAGTTGTGGGCGATGAAGGGTTCATAACCATGGGCGATCACAATTTGGAAGAGTTTGGGCCCAGCGCGTACGACCAGAACGGTGCTGATGGCTATTTACCAATATGTCCAAAGTTGGTTAATTTTAATATGATTGAGGGTGTTGCCCGAGGTGAGTTGCCATGGTTTGGCGCGATAAAACTGTACCTAACAGGAACAAATACCAATCAGATTCCTCCAAGCACAAACCTATGGCTTGCAATTTCGTTGATAACGATAATAGCAGGCTCATTTCTGGTGGATTATGCAATTGAGCATCGGGAAGAGATAATTGAAAAAATCCTGCGCAGAAAGAATGATGATTCAGATTAGCTTTGCCTGATTCGCCAATTTTACATTTTTGAGCTCCACCAAGTACTCGTCCTCCAAAAGCACCTTCTTAGCCTCAATCCACGGCACGGAGAGTTCTATTACCTTTGTACGACCGTAGCGCCCAAATGACCGAACATTTGCATTTACAAGACCAAGTGTATCCATCTCTGTTATCAGGTCCGAGATTCTCCTCTGAGTCAATGGAGAGACATCAATTTTTTTTGACAGTATCTTGTATATATTGTACAACTCACCCGTGGTGAAGCTGTCCCTACCACTCTCTTCACCTAAAACCATGGAGAGAAGCAGAATCTTTGAGTGGAGTGGAAGTGTTCTTATTGCTTCCGCAACGCAGTCAAGCTCAATTTTGTTCTTTGCAAGCCTTACATGATTTTCCATTACTTTATCCGCGCCCTCCCGCTCTGCTATTTCCACCGATATTCGGAGAAGGTCTATTGCTCTCCGCGCATCCCCATGCTCCTGCGCAGCTACGGCAGCGCATAGTCGCAACACTTCGTCACTAACTGCACCTTCCTTTATAGCAATACTCGCTCTTGCTCTTAGAATATCCTCAAGTTGAATGGCATTGTAAGGGGCGAAAATCATCTTTTCTTCTGAGAGACGACTCTTAACCCTCGCATCAAGGAGATCGGTGAATCTCAGCTCGTTGGATATGCCCACAATACTCACTTTGGAATGTTCAAGTATGTCGTTAAGATGCGAAATTTTGTAAAGAATATCATCTCCACTTTTGCTGACTAACTTATCAATTTCGTCTAACACTATGATTACCACTCCTCCCCATCTATCAATGTACTCTTTGGTGGTGGAAAATATCTTATCAATGGGCCAGCCTGTGAATGGAATCTTGTCTTCCCACTTCTCTATGAAGTGGTTACCTATGTTTTGCAAAACTGAATATGGTGTATCAACGGTCTCGCAATTTATGTATATGTACTTTATTTTTGATTTCCCATAAACCTGAGCTGCACCTCCCAGCTCTCGGCCAACGAACTGCACCACGGCGGTCTTTCCGGTTCCTGTTTTGCCAAATATGAGCACATTGGATGGCTTCTCTCCGTATAGTGCGGTAACTAAAATCTCAGCTAAACGATCAATCTCCTTCTCACGGTGTGGCAGCTCATCAGGCAAGTATCCGGGATAAAGTGCGTTGCGATGCTCGGTGAAAAGCGTTGTTTTTTTAATGTGTTTTTCAAATATATTGGTCATGATTCCACCCGAAGTGATGGTGCCCATGCAAACATCATTAAAAAAGATTTTTTTACCAGCAAATTTACCAAAAGTATTATATCCATCGTGCTGAAACCATGCTTTCTTATGGACAACTGCTCCCGATTTTTTGAAGATTTTCCAGTAATTCTCTTCTCATTTTGAAGTGTATTGTTATACAATCATCTTCTTCAATTTTTGTGATCTGTCCATATCTTCGTATGTATGCGCAAAGCTCCGAATTCATTGTTTTTACTTTCACTTCTGTGCTTATCACTCCTGCTTCTTTTTCAATTCTTGAGATTAGTGAATCTATTCCCACCCCCTCTTTTGCAGAGATGGTTTCCACAGGCCCATATTTACTCATTATGTTGAGCTTTTCATCAATATTATCCGCCACATCCACCTTGTTGATAACAGGCACAATTGTTCCGTTTACATGGCTCTCTAAAATATTTGCAGATACACTCACTTTCCTTTGGAATTCAGGTATTGAATCGCTTCCATCAGCCAAAAGAATAACTACATCCGCTTCATATATCTCTTCAAGCGTTGGTTCAAATGCATGAATGAGCCAAGGTGGCATGTCCTCAACAAAGCCCACAGTATCCGTTATGAGTATCCGCGACTTGCCCATTCGCGAGGTTTTGGTAGCGAGGGTTGAGAACATTCTTGATTCCATCACTCTACCAGAGCTTGTGAGCGCGTTCATAAGTGTGCTCTTTCCAGAGTTCGTATATCCGCCGATTCCCACCAACACAAAACCTTCCTTTCTACGCCTTTTTCTTCGCTCGGCTCTGATGATTTTCATCTTTTTTAGTTCCTTTTCAATTCTGCTCATTCTTCTTCTAATCATCTCGTAATAATCTGCAATTTCGTACTCTCCTGCACCCATCCATCCAGCATGCTCTCCAGCCCTCTGATGATGGATAAGCTCTCTTATCCTTGGAATTTCATATTTTAACTGAGCGTATTCAACTTGCATCATGGCCTCTCTACTCTTTGCTCTGTCTGCAAATATGTCAATTATCAAACCGACTCTATCGCGAACTTCCACTCCAAGCTCACGCTCTAAGTTGTACCACTGAGAAGATTTCAATATGCCATCTATTATTACTTTCTCTCCACTCAGAACGCTCTTAAGCTCTCCTATCTTTCCTATTGATAGAAAATATTTGGGGTTCTTTGCTTCGCGGAATTCAATTACGCTGCTAATCCTGTATCCGAGGGAACGAACCAGATTAAGAATTTCAACTGATTCTCTTCTCTTTGCCACAATTACTGAAGGCATTTGTACAACTCCCCCAGCAGATATATGCTTCCAGTAGCCACAACAGTACTGCGTTTCATGGCTAAATGCAAAGCTTCGCATGGATTTTGCACCGCAATTACACGAGAAAATAATGATTCTGCTGCGGATTTGAGCGTTGCCATGGGCATCTTTCTGTAATACGGTATTTCTGTGACAATTATTTCATCCACCACACCCCTAAATTTTTTCAAATATTCCCCTATATCTTTATCAGCAAGCATTGAAAACAGTAGCGTGCTGTGCCTTATTCCTAAGGCTCTCATTGTGTTGGAAAGCACTCTCGCACCTGCAGGATTGTGCGCTGCGTCAAATATGATAAGTGGCTCACGACGCACAATCTCAAATCTCGCCCTCCATAATGCATCTGATATCCCACATTCAATATCAGATTTTTTAATGGTGTAGTTTTCACTTAGAAGCTCCGCCATGCGCACCGCAGTCATGATATTCCGAATCTGATGCGTTCCCAACATATTTGTGTGGATGTTGTACTCTCTCAATGGTGTGTATAGGGTGAAGCGCATACCATTTAAATCCATCTGAAAATCTGAATAATGGCATTCGTCGTTTACATTGTGATACGGTGCATTTCTATGTTCGGCGATTTTTTTTATCACATTAGTGGCTATTTTCTTATGTTCCCCCACAACAACTGGCACGTTTCTCTTTATTATTCCCGCCTTCTCCCTTGCTATTTTTGGCAGGGTGCTTCCAAGCACTTTGGTGTGCTCAATGTCTATGCTGGTTATGGCGCTAACATCAGGACTAACAATATTTGTGGCGTCAAGCCGACCTCCAAGTCCAACTTCCAGAACGGCGAAATCCACATTTTTATCAAAGAAATATTTAAGGGCCATGGCGGTGGTCACTTCAAAAAATGTAGGATTTCTCATTTCATGAGCAAGAGAGTCTATGATTGGCCTATATTTGGATACAAAAGATACAATGTACGCATCATCTATTTCCACATCGTTCACAACTATTCTCTCATTGAATCTAACGAGATGGGGAGAGGTGTAAAGACCAACAGTATATCTTCTCTTCATTATGCTGTACAGAAAAGAGGACACAGAACCTTTGCCGTTAGTTCCCGCTATGTGCGCAAATCTCAGAGACTCATGAGGATTGTCCATAATAGCAATGAACTCTCTCATTATGCTTAGGTCCATCTTCATGCCAAACCTTCGGAGATTGTAGAGATACTCTATTTCTTTAGGTTCCACGTAGGCGTTGAAGTACGCCGATTATTTAAAATCTTTCCACAAGTTAAATTTGCGCATTTCAATCTAAATTGCCACCTCTTTATGTAATGGTATATTGAGTACAAAAATCTTTAATGCAATCAACGCTGCAATTAAGTAAAGGATACCAGAAAATAGAAAGAGTATTGCAGGAGAGAATGAGTATATATACCCGGAAATGCCACTAAATAGCATTGCTGAAATGTATGAAATGAATAGAAACACTCCTGTGAAACGACCGCGAGATTCCAGTCCCACCAGATCTGCAATTAATCCTTGGTTCATAGGCTGATAAAAGGCCATTCCAAGACCGGATATCACAGCGTATAAAAAAAGATAGGCCAATGAAGGCACAATAAAGATTATAATTCCAAGAGATGAAAGAAGCATTCCTGCAACATAGAGCTTCTCTTTGCCTTTTCTGTCCCCGTATCTGCCGATGTACACACCAGAGACAATTGAAATCAGCATGGAAATGCCCATGGCTAACCCGAAATTAAATGCGTTTGTGTAATTATAAGAGTATTTTATTATGAAATATCCAACCATGCCTCCCGCGGAAGATATCAAGCTTCCTATGATTATTATCCACTTTGATCGGAAATTTAGGTTTTTCAAAATGGACGCTATTGACAGAAAACTCCTTTCACCATTGTTTTTGGAAACTGTCTCTTTCAAAAACATGCGCATAAATGCTGCAGTGAGCGATAGAAAAAATAGAATTAGGTATCCAATCCTCATTCCAGAAACCACGCCCAGTGTAAAGATGATGTATCCGCCAACCACAGGTGCTATTAAAGCAGGGAGAGAAGATAGATTTATGACTGCGAATCCCTCAGCGCGCCTATGCTTGGGCAGTGAGTCCATTATTATGGAGAACAGGGCTGGTTGATACAGGAGCGAGGCATTGGAAATTATCAGACCTACGACTATGTACTCCCACGAGGGAGCAAACGCAAAAATAAGCATTGAAAAGGCCATCACAAATGTAAATGTCACTATTAGGCGCTTGCGGCCAAGCACATCCGCAAAGTAGCCACCGGGCAGTTGCAAAAGAGCCATCATTCCAAAAGTAAGAGCACCCATGTATCCTAAAAGCTCGTCAGATGCACCCAACGCAGAGAAATATATGCCGTCAAATCTATGAACCATATTTCCTCCAAATGAAAGAAGTACCCAAGTTATGAATAAAATAAGCACGTTGCCGCGAAGTATCTCTTTTATGTCTCTTAATACATGCACAATTGCATGAGCATGCAAAATATGTATAAATAGGTTGTTAATTCAGCGATTCTTGCGAATGTACTCTATTATTCCTCCAGCCTTGATTATGTCCATGACGTATCCTTCAAAGGGTGGAAAACTCAGCGTGAAGCCCTTTGTTTTGTTCTCTATTATACCTCGCTCAATGTCCACTTCCACTTCATCTCCTGCATCAAATCTCTCAATTTCCTCTTTTTTAAGGGTTATCGCTGGAAGCCCTAAGTTTATGCAGTTGCGATAGTATATTCTTGCAAAGCTCTCTGCCATTATCGCTTTCACACCTGCCGCTTTCAGGCACTTAACCGCCTGCTCTCTGGATGAACCGTAACCCCAGT
>CAYRMJ010000032.1:0-14804 GCA_964425415.1 uncultured Thermoplasmata archaeon
CGGTGAAATCCGGTGATTCCCTAATGGTGCACCTTTACGGTGCCTCATTCCACAGTGGTGACAGAGTAAGCTTACTGATAACAGGGTACGCCCATTCCATCAGCGCCACCGTAAAGTTATCGTAAATTAACTCATAGGAGGAATTTTGCGAATTTAGCAATAAAAAATTATACTAATTGCAAAGCCATGGCGTGTTGGTGATGTTATAATTGAAGGGGCGAAATTGAAGACATGGTACGAAAGCACACAGAATAGTTTTGCGACTTGCTGCCAATGATCGAATCAGTGAACCTTATAAGCCCCACGGCGATGAAGTACTATCAGGGGCACATCTACGTGGACGAAAGTGGGTTAAGATGCACATAATAACATAAGGTAAATATTAAAAGGTTCGTCGTATAGAAGATTAGCAATTTCTTTTTTTATCAAACCTTCCTTCTCATTATCCTCTATAATACATTGATTTATGCAACAGAGCAGCAACAAACCGCAATCCTTAAATACAAATATACATAATGCTTTTACATACATCACGGTGTTATGTATGAGAAGGGTGCGGGAGAAGCTGAATCGGGAGATGCGCTCTGGCCTATACACTCTCGTGATACTCAGCGTGGTTAAGCGCCTCGGCAGGACTTACGGCTACGAAATACAGAGTTATGTTGAGCGAGAAACGCATGGACGCATCAAGCTCAAAGATGCAACCATTTACCCTGTGCTCCGCTATCTTGTCAAATGCGGCGCGCTTAGCGCTCAGTGGTCCGAACCGGGCAAGGGCGTGCCTAGAAAGTACTACTCCTTAACACCCTCTGGAGAGGAACTTTTTCGCTCTTTGGTTTCCGATTACCGTGCTCTCATTGATGATATAAATTCTCTGGTGGGTGATGCTCTATGATAAATTGGCTCATATTCTTCATAAACACAACTTATCTTTTCACAGGTGTGCTTGAGCTCTGGCTCGCACCTAAAATAGGTCCAAATCCGTACTTTGGCTTCAAAGTGGGCTACACCTTTGCGGACAGGGAAGTGTGGAACCGCACAAACCGCCTTGCAGGACTTATAATCATCATTCACGCAATAATGCTATGTCCCTTCATTTTCACTAAATTTTTTGTGTATTATATCCTGTTTTTAGTTGTGCCCACGGTGGCATTCATTCCCTTTGAACTGCGCTATTCCGCTCATCTTCTTGAGCTGCGAGGTGCAAAAACCTCTCAATCCTCTGAAATTCCAATTTCGCCCGTGGTTGTAAGCCTCGCGTGGCCCGCCAGCTCTGTGCTTTTGTTTCTTTTGCTCTTAATTCTTGAGTTGATGACCTACTCCCATTTTTCCTCTCTGGTAGCCACTCATTTTGACTGGAATGGCACGCCCAATGGATGGAGCACACGCTCTGAATTTTTGCTCACCTTCACATCCATTTCTTCAATTTTTCCGTTAATTTCATTCATTTTAATTTTCGTTTCTCGTAAGTATCCGATTTTTGTGCATCCGGGCAAAATGAGGTTTCCAAGAGATGTTATGGTGAAAGCATCCATTTTGAGCATGAATGCGGGATTGATGATAATGCTCCTCACATACATCTCAATTTACATGTACGCAATAACAGGTACATTTCCCAGCAATTTAGTATATTTTTCATTCGCATTTTTGCTCATTCCTCTCGCATATCTCGTCGCAAAATGGAAAAAATCTTAAAGAGGTGATTGAATGTATCTGGAAGCTGTTAATTTGAAGAAAAGATACGGAAAGTTCGTGGCTCTTAAAAGCCTAAATCTGAAAGTTGAAGGAAGAAAGTGCGTGGGCTATCTGGGTCCAAACGGTGCGGGAAAGACCACGACACTCAAGCTTTTTACCCGTTTGCTCAATCCAAGCGGTGGCGAGGCGATAATTGATGGATACAGCGTGTTCAAGGAGCCAAAGAGAGCGCTGAGCAATGTGGGAACTCTCATTGAGATGCCGGGTCTTTATCCCTATCTGACTCCTGAAGAGAATTTGCGTCTCATCTGTGAGCTGCGTCTCAAAACTGACTGCGATATAAAGGGAGCGCTTGAAGCGGTGCGAATGTACGAATGGCGCAACAAGAGAGTGGGCAAATTCTCAAAGGGTATGATTCAGAGAGTTGCACTCGCTGCCGCGCTTGTCACTGATCCTGAGATTTTGATACTTGACGAGCCCACATCAGGTATGGACCCAAGAGGCATGGCCGAGATTCGGAACATAATAAAGAGCTTGAAAAAAGATTCAAAGCTCATATTCATGTCCTCACATCTTCTATCTGAAGTCACGGAGGTTTGCGACGAGGTGGCGATGCTCAATCACGGCACTTTGCTTCTTTACGATTCTGTGAATAGCATAGTTGAGCGTTATCGCAGCTCGGCGGTGGAGCTCACAACTATTGGTCCGGTTGATTTGAGCGTCATAGAGAGTATTGAAGGTGTTAAGTCTGCAGAGCAGCTTGCACCCAATAGGGTACGGATTGAGTTTGATGGTGGTGCGGAGCAGCAGTACAGAATTCTCAACTCGCTGTTGAGCAGAGAAATAAAGGTCATTGAGTATCGCTCATCGGGAATGGCACTTGAAAACGCGTATTTGAAGTTAATTGGAGGTGAGGCGCATGAGTGATGTGCTTCAGATGCTGGTGATGGCAAAGTACCAGTTCAAAAGTTATATGCGCGCAAAGCGTCTTTACATCATACTGCTAATCACTGCGCTGGTCATAGCTTTAATTGTTGGGGTGAACTCTTACTTTGGCAATCCATCTGAGGACACAGTGAAAAAAACCGCTATGGACTTTGCAAATTTTGCACCCACGCTTGTGGTTTTAACAGCATTGTTCTTTGGAGGTGATGCGATAGCCTCCGAATATCAGAACAAAACAGGGTATTTTCTGCTTCCGAATCCAGTGAAGAGATGGGCAATACTCTGGGGCAAGTACATAGCCTCTTTGTTGGCTGGAACTTTGATTGTGAGCATCTACTACATCGCAGGCACCGCTTATACATATTACTTTCACAACTCTGTGCCTATTGAGCTGGGATATTCGTATCTATATGCACTTCTCTTCTTAGCAAGTTTGATGTGGTTCACTTACCTGTTTTCCTCGTTCTTCAAAAGCGGTGCAGTTGCACTTACAGTGGTTGCCATACTTTACTTCTTCGTATTCAACATAGTTGACGGTGTGTCTCAGATTGCAGGAGTGGAGCCGTGGTTTTCAATAACTTATGCCTCGGCGATTTTAACTCTCGTGTTTGAAGGGCAACACATGGGCGATTATGCGCATTCACAGACATTGGGTCATGGATTGAGCATCACCATCTACCACCCCTATCTCTGGGAAGGCTGTGTGATAATGCTCTCGTATCTTCTAATCTCTGCAGTTTTGACCATGGTGATATTCAACAGGAGAGAGATGAAATGAGTGCGTAAATTTTGGAAATCTATTTATTCTTTCACCATTTCATTGTTGATGTGAGATCAAGAATACGCGTGCTTCCCGGGGAGCTCGTGGAAAAAATAGCCGCAGGAGAGGTTGTAGAACGGCCTGCGAGCGTTGTTAAAGAGCTTGTTGAGAACAGCATAGATGCGGGAGCTACCAGAATATTAGTTTACGTGAAAGGTTCAGGAGTGGAGCAGATTCGCGTGGTTGATAACGGTGTGGGAATGAACGAAGAAGAGCTCAAACTGGCATTTCAAAGACACGCAACGAGCAAGATAAAAGACGAGCAGGACCTTGAACGCATAACAACCCTCGGATTTCGTGGCGAGGCTTTGCCTAGCATAGCGGCAGTTTCCAGAGTGGAAGTTTTAAGCAGACCTGCAAAGGAGGTTGTGGGCGCACGCATTGTGATTGAAGGTGGAAATATTTTGAGTTTGGAGCCTGCGGGCTGTCCCGCTGGAACATCGGTGGATGTGCGAAATCTGTTTTTCAACACACCTGCAAGGCGCAAGTTTCTAGGTTCCGAGCGTCAGGAATTTGGAAGAATAATGGGCGTGGTTGAGCGCTATGCGCTCATATACGAGAAGGTGCATTTCAAGCTATTTCACAATGGAAAAATGGTGTTTGATGTACCTCCCGGAAAGCTGGAAGATAGAATTGCAGCGCTGTGGGGCAGAGATGTTGCTAAGGCAATGGTTCCCATACACTCGGATGGCGTGGTGAAGTTGAAGGGCATGGTCTCCAAGCCCCACTTAACTCGCAAAGACAAAAACAGAATTGCAACTTATGTGAATGGCAGATACGTGAAAAACGCCTCTCTTGTCTCTTACATACTTGAAGGATACGGCACTTTATTGTTCCGAGATAGCTATCCGTACGCGGTGGTGATGATTGATGTGCCTCCAGAAATGGTTGATGTGAATGTGCATCCGTCAAAGTACTTGGTTAAGTTCAGAGATGAGCAGGCAGTGCGCAGAGCATTGAAGGATGTGATATGGACCACTCTAACTTCTCAGGACAACATACCCAGTGCTCCTGCGAAGGAGACAAAGAACCATAGAGTTCCTCTGACTGAAGTGCGAAAGCAGAGGCAGGTGCAGTTTGAGGTGGAAAAACCCAAAGGAAAGAGCATATTTGATTACATAGCGAAGAGCCGAGTTCCGGGAATGAGTGTTCTGGGCCAGTTTGATGATACATACATAATTCTCAAATCAAAAGATGCAATAATTATAGTGGATCAGCACGCGGCACATGAGCGGATAAGGTACGAGAGATTTTTGAGAGACATAAAGGACAGGAGAATACAGGAGCTAATAGAGCCTGTGATAATACATCTTGGAATTCGTGATTACAATGACCTTTTGAGCATAAAGAAGGAGCTTGCCGAACTGTGCTTGGTGATTGAGGATATGGGCAATGGCACAGTTGTGGTCAGGGGCGTGCCACCCCTTTTGAAAAGGGACGAGGTGGAGAGCATAATAAGGGGCATAATAGACCTCGGAGCAAAGTACATTGATAGGAAGAGAGATGAGTTCATAAAGCTCATATCCTGCAAAGGTGCAATAAAGGCCCATGAAAAGCTTTCAATCTACGAGATGGAAGAGCTGGTATCACAGCTTCTCAAATGTGAGAATCCGTACACTTGTCCTCACGGCAGGCCTACGATGATAAAGTTCACAACCGCAGATCTTGAAAAGATGTTCAAAAGAAATGAATAAGAGTTTTAGTGCTTTATTATTCTGGCCAGAATTGCCTTCTGGGCGTGAAGCCTGTTTTCAGCTTCATCAAATACGACGCTGTTTCTTGAGTCTATAACTTCGTCTGTGACTTCCAGACCACGATGTGCAGGAAGGCAGTGCATAAATATGTAATTCTGCTTTGCATGCTTAACCAGCTCAGAATTGACCTGATAAGGCTTGAAAACTTTCATTCTCTTCTCCTTCTCCGCTTCGTCGCCCATGCTCACCCACACGTCCGTATATACAACATCCGCGTCCTTCACAGCTTCCACAGGATCATGAGTTATCACTACCTTTGAGCCAGTTTCGTTTGCAATTTTCCTAGCAGTACCTGTTAAATCTTTATTGGGCTCGTATCCTTCTGGACACGCAATGTAAAAATCCATTCCCATTATGGCTGCGCCGAGCATGAGCGAGTTTGCCACGTTGTTTCCATCGCCAACATAGGCAAGTTTAAGGCCTGCAAGCTCGCCTTTCTTCTCTTTAATCGTCATGAGGTCAGCGACTATCTGACATGGATGCTCAAGGTCATCAAGAGCGTTTATAACGGGAACGGTGGCATTTTCAGCCAGCTCCACCATCATCTCATGCTTGAATGCCCTGTACACGATTGCGTCCACGTATCTTGATAAAACTTTTGCCGTGTCTGCTATGGTCTCTCCGCGGCCCAGCTGCATGTCCCGTGGTGAGAGGTAAAGAGCATGCCCTCCAAGCTGAGTCATGGCCACCTCAAAGCTCACTCTGGTTCTGGTGCTCGGTTTCTCAAAAATCATTGCGAGACTCCTGTTTTTCAGCACTTGCTGCATCTCTCTCTCGCCCATCTGTTGTCTTCTTTTCATCTCCAGAGCAAGGTCAATGATCTCCGGAAGCTCGTCCTTTATGTCCACCATTGAGATAAGGTCCTTTTTCATAAGTTCACCTCGTTGCGGAAAATCTCAATGGAGTATTTAAACTTATACTCTTTGCCCTGATTTGTCCATTTGTACACTCATTCTTTAAATAACGCAAATCTTTATGAATGCGAGGTCCATGGGGCAAGCGATGGAGGAAAACAGGTGTATTATTTGTGGCAAAAAACTTCACGATCCCCTTGCATTATACTGTCCTGAGTGCGAGTATGAACTTAAGAGAGCGCGCCTTGCTGATGAAGAAACGGTGGAGGAGTGGCTTGAAAGGGTATCTGAAGAGAGAATCACACCCGTATATGGAGAAAATGAAAAAATAAAAACTCTGGATTCATGGTTTATGAGGTGAGATTCACTCACCCTCAAACAGCTTTTTCTCCTCCTCTCTTGTCAAATTCACATTTTTGTCTCCCTTTTCTGAATCTTTAGTTTCCTTCTCAATATCCTCGTATGAGGGAATAGGACCAAGTATCTCGTCCGCTTTGCCCACAATTTTCTCAATGTCCTCGTATTTTATGTCCTCCTCCGTGCTCTCCTTCACTGGAACTCCGAGGTAATTTGCGGTGGTTTCAATCAACTTGGTTATTTCAAATGGAAAGATTATCTTGGTTGCCTGTCCATTTGCCATCTTGGTTAATGTGTCCAGTGATAATACACTCAGCGCTTTAGTGTTCAGCGCCGCGGATCCAAGTGAAATTATGCGAAATCTCTGTGCTTCACCTTGGGCTTTTAGTATCGTGGCAATTCTCTGTCCTTCAGCCTCAAGAATGTTTGCCTGTCTCTTACCCTCTGCTTCAAGCACACGCGCTCTCTTCTTACCTTCCGCTTCCAAAATCTGCGAACGCTTCACACCATCAGCTCTCAATATTGCAGCTCTTCTCTCCCTCTCCGCCGAAGTTTGCTCTTCCATTGCCTGCTTGACCTTCTGGGACGGGTCCACTTCCTTTATTTCAACAGCCTCAACCTTCACGCCCCACTGGTCGGTGGCTTCATCAAGCACATCGCGAAGATGGGTGTTTATTTGCTCTCTGTTGTACAGTATCTCGTCCAGAGTCATGTTTCCTATGACTGACCTCAAAGTGGTTCTGGCAAGATTGATGGTGGCAAGCTTGTAATCCTGAACCTCGTAGAATGCTTTCTTTGCGTCCACAACTCTTATGTAGATAACGGCGTCCACACCTGTTGGTGAATTGTCCTTCGTGATAACTTCCTGCTTGGGCACATCCCATGTTTGAGTTCTCATGTCTATGTGGTACACCTGTGCAAATGGATACACCACATGGAATCCGGGATTGAGAATGCCCCTATGCTTGCCCAAGAATATGTATATGCCTCTCTCCCAAGGCTTGATTATTCTCACAGCCGTAGAGAAGAACACAATCAGAAGTATCACTATGAAAAACACAGCCACACCTATCAACACGGGATCCATCTTATTTCACCTCCTCTACAATAAGGTGCACACCTTCAGCACCTCTCACTCTAACAGTTTTTCCTTTTTCAATTCTCTGATTTGCAGTGGCGCTCCAAACCTGATTTTTTATGCGCACTTTGCCGTTAAGCGTTCCGGGCTCAATGTCCTTGATAACCGTGCCAACTGTGCCCACAAACTGGTCAGGAGTAGTGGTTGTAGGCAGCTCAGGCTCTCCCAATTTTCTGTAAAACCAAAGGGTGAACAAGGAAGAGCCCACAGCGCTTATTATCACAATCAAGGAGGCAGTTATGATGTCCATGTTTTTAATAAATAGCATTCCCAGTCCTAAAAGGAGGAGTATGGTTCCCGGTACTGCGATGAAAAAACCCGGCACATGGACCTCGGCTATGAGCAGGGCAAGTCCCACGATGATGAGCGCCACTCCAGCCCAGAATAGCATAAGCATACATGCACTCTTTGCTTTTAAGACTTGCCTTTTAAGAGCATACCTTTTTATAACTCCACGCAATAAAACCAGCCATGTTTCAGAAACTTCGCGGGTTCAGAGACATATATCCTGAGAGCATGAGGGCCCGACGCATCGTATTTGACAAGATAAATTCCGTGGCTCGCAGTTTTGGATTTCACGAGATTGACGCACCCAGCTTGGAGCATCTTGAACTCTTTCGGGTGAAAAGTGGTGATGAGATTGTGAAGCAGACATTCAGCTTCGTGGATAAAGGTGGCAGAGAAGTGACGCTAATTCCAGAGCTCACGCCCACCGTTGCTCGTATGTTAGCCTCGCGAAAGGACATAATCAAGCCTGTGAAGTGGTTCTCATTTCCGAAGATGTGGCGCTATGAGGAGCCTCAGAGCGGAAGATTGAGAGAATTTTACCAGTTCAACGCAGACATTTTCGGAGTGGTGGGGATGGAGGCTGATGCCGAGGTGATTGCTCTCGCCATGGAGATTCTTGATTCTCTCGGATTGAAAAACAAGTACATCATGCGGGTCAGCGATAGATTGCTGATGGAGGAAATACTGAAAAAGAATGGAGTGGAGAGAATAGAGGATGCGTTCAGACTCATAGACAAAAAGGACAAAATGCCAGAGGATGCGTTCAGGGAGAGTCTCAGAGAGATTGTGGGTGATGCTGCAGATTTCATTTTGCAGGTTCTCAGTGTGCGTGGAAGTCCTGATGATGTTCTCTCTAATTTAGATGCTGGGCCGCGGGGTTCTGAGATTTTGAAGCTCACCGAGCTATTGGATGCTTATGGTAAGAGAATAACCCTTGACCTATCAATTGTGCGTGGTCTTGCTTATTACACAGGAGTGGTCTTTGAAGCACACGATTCGCAGGGCGAGTTTCGTGCCATTTTGGGCGGAGGAAGGTACGATAATGTGGTTGAAATGTTTGGCGGAGAGCACACCCCTGCGGTGGGTTTTGGAATGGGCGACGCAGTGCTGGAGTTGATTATGAAGAGAGAGGGTGTGTGGCCTGAGGAAAAGATGGAGGTGGATGTGTTCGTTGCCGTGGTGCGCGGATTCAGAAAGGAAGCGGTTGAACTTGCCACTGAGCTGCGTAAAAAAGATTTGAGAGTGGACATGGACCTCACCAATCGCTCTCTGGGCAAGCAGATGAAGTATGCAAACCGCATAAACGCGAGATTCGTGGTAATAGTGGGAGAGGAGATTAAAGA
Organism: uncultured Thermoplasmata archaeon; assembly: GCA_964425415.1. Classification (GTDB taxonomy): domain Archaea; phylum Thermoplasmatota; class Thermoplasmata; order Thermoplasmatales; family Aciduliprofundaceae; genus JAADDK01. The sequence goes on from CAYRMJ010000032.1 coordinate 9,195, forward strand.
GGGCAAGGCTGTGCTCCGAGATATGGTCAGCGGTGAGCAGAGAGTTGTGGTTCTGGAAGAGCTGACTAGGTTGATAAAGAGAGGGTAAGCATTTTTCTCTATCTCTTATAAAATTCTTTCTTTATTTAAACAGCCACGTTCAGAAAGTTTTTTATAGAAGATATTTTTTACGGGAATTGGAGGTGATTGGAAATGATGGCTGGACAGCCAATACTCATACTTAAGGAGGGAACCAGAAGAGAGACAGGCAAGGATGCGATGAAGAATAACATAGCAGCTGCGAGAGCCATAGCAGAGGCTGTGCGCACCACATTGGGTCCCAGAGGAATGGACAAGATGCTGGTGGACAGTCTTGGAGATGTGGTTATAACCAATGATGGTGTGACCATATTGAAGGAGATTGATGTGGAGCATCCTGCTGCTAAGATGATGGTGGAGGTTGCAAAGACTCAGGATACGGAGGTTGGGGACGGTACTACCACAGCAGTGGTGCTTGCAGGAGAGCTTCTGAAGAATGCGGAGGAGTTGATAGATCAAAATGTGCATCCAACGGTGGTTACGAAGGGCTACAGGCTTGCTGCTGAGAAGGCAAAGGAGATACTTGATAACATATCAAAGCCCATTGATTTGGAGAACGAGGAACTCTTGAAGAAGATAGCGTCCACCGCACTTAGCAGCAAGAGCGCAAGCATGGCCAAGGATTTGCTGAGCGATATATCCGTTAAAGCTGTAAAGAAGGTGGCCGAGAAGATAGGCGATAGATGGACTGTGGATGTTGATGCTATTCAGATAATAAAGAAACAGGGTGCGTCCATTGATCAAACCGAACTCATTGATGGAATGATTTTGGACAAGGAGAAGGTGCATCCGGGTATGCCAAAGAGGGTGGAAGATGCGAAGATTGCGCTCATAAATGTGGCACTTGAGGTCAAGAAGCCTGAGATAGATGCAAGCATACAGATCAAGAGCCCTGAGATGATTCATCAGTTCTTAGAGCAGGAGGAGAAGGTACTCAGGGACATGGTTGAGAAGATAAAGAGCAGCGGAGCCAATGTAGTGCTCTGCCAGAAAGGTATTGACGATATGGCTCAGCATTTCTTAGCCAAAGCAGGTATATATGCTGTGCGCAGGGTTAAGAAGAGCGATATGGAGAAGCTGTCTCGTGCCACAGGTGCCAGAATAGTGACCAATCTGGATGACCTTAGCTCAGAGGATTTGGGCCATGCGAAAGTTGTGGAAGAGCGCAAGATTGGCGAGGACAACATGACCTTCGTCATGGGCTGTGAAAATCCAAAGAGTGTGAGCATACTGATTCGCGGAGGAACTGAGCATGTGGTAGATGAGATAGAGAGAAGCATAAAGGACTCCTTGCACGTTGTGGCAAAGGCCATTGAAGATGGAAGGTACACCACCGGCGGTGGTTCAAGTGCAGTGGAGATTTCACTTAAACTCAGAGATTACGCAGCTACCGTGGGCGGTAGAGAGCAGCTTGCCATTGAGAAGTTTGCAGATGCTCTTGAAATACTGCCAAGAAGCCTTGCAGAGAACGCTGGATTGGATCCCATTGACATGCTAATTCAGCTTAGAAAGGCCCACAAGGATGGAAAGGTAACTCATGGGATAAATGTGTACACGGGCAAAATAGAGGACATGGAGAATCTGGGTGTGATTGAACCAATACGCGTAGGAAAGCAGGCCATCAACAGCGCCACGGATGCGGCAGTGATGATTCTGCGCATAGATGATGTGGTGGCCGCTAAAGGTGAGAGCAAAGGCGGTCCAAAGAATGATATGAACAACGAGGAAGATTAAAGCACAACTTTCATTTGAATTTCTTTTTTTGCTGAGTTTTGAAATTTTCCAACCTGTTTTCAACCACGCCGAATGTGAGTGGGCCAAAAAGAGCGTTTATTTCCGATGCAGCCTCATATAAGATTTTTTTAGTTAAAGCTGTGTCTATGGGATTTTTAAGGTTATGTACCATATCCACTAAGTCCATGTAGAGAAGATGATGTAATAGCAATGCAGGAGCGTTAATTATCTTCACATTATTGAAATCCATAGTTCGCTTTCTTACTGAATTCAAAATATGTTTTGTGTTTGAATTGTAAAAGGATATCGGTTGCGAGTTCACATAAACTTCAATCTGACCGGGTTTAAAACGCACATACCATCCCCGAGATTCAAGCTCATAACCTATGTTCTCAATATCTGGGGTATCTACGAATATCGCCAATCCCCTCTCTGTGGCTGTTCTCCAACTGATGTGGTTCTGAATTGCAAATCCTCCAAAACCTGCCATTACAGCGTAAAAGTTACCTATTGATTTCAGATCTGACCACAACGTATTTAGCCTATCTAACAGTTCTGACCCCATGCAGGGAGCATTGAACAACAAAATATAAATTTTCCCGTTAATATGCCCTTCCAGCAAGATAATTTTATATACCGAATTCCACATTTACCCTCAGGCGGGGATGGCCGAGCGGTACGGCGATGGCCTGCTAAGCCATTGGGCTATTGCCCGCGGGGGTTCAAATCCCCCTCCCCGCGCTCATCACTTTGTTCTTTGCGCAGGAAGGTGTTACTTCACTTTTTCTCTTTGAAAAAGCTCAGCATCCCCCTCCCCGCGCTGGTTTTTATGCAAAAATCCTAACGTTTGTTGCGTAGAAAGTCCATGCATTTGCAATGAGTATCCCAATAAAATCGGCAATTAGATAGTTCACATCAATTAGTGACAAAATCCAGTAGGTGGTGGTGTTTATAAGAACCCCTATAAAAAGAGCAACATGATACGCGCGAAATCTCCACAAAAGCGATTTTCTCTTTTTTCTCCCGCCGAAAACCCAAAAATCGTTCATGAAAAAGGTGGCAATGACGCTTATCTCAATGGCAAGAAGTAGGGAAACAATATCGTTTATTTGCAATATTTTGTATAAAACTGCAAACAGGAGCATGTTTATTATCATTCCCAGTGTTCCCACGGCTGTGTATTTTATCAATCTCTTAATCACACCCGCCTTATGCATGAGCTCAATCAGGTCTTTCCATCTCCTTTTGTTTCCGGGAACTCTGGCATTGATGACACATACATTGGAAAATTTCTTTTTGTACAACAAATCGGCTAAATTCGCATCATCATTTAATCCGTAAACTTTTCCATCATAACCAAAGATGGGTGAAAGGGGATTGTTATTGATTTCCGGCATAAACATCTTGAGAATGCGCATAAGTATCTGAACTTTGAAATTCTCGTGGTACACCAGTACCAAATCGCAGTTTCGGAGCATCTCTTTAATTTCTTTTTCAATGTCCATACTCTCTCATCTTTTCCAAGAATTTCACACCATGATATAGAGTATTCGTGCATTTTGAATCCTTTATGAAGGGCTTGATTATGTAATCAGCCTCAGTTTTTCTCCCTCTCTGAATATCCTGAAGCATGCTGGATAGGTTTTCCTTCGTGTTTTCAACCACATCTCTGCTCAGGCGAAGTATGTTCTCTTTAATTCCCATTTCTTCTAAAACTCTCTGTGTCTCATCAGCTATGCACTTTGCAATCTCTGCTAGATTCTCGTCTTCAAATACCATACCGTTTTTCACATTGAATACCGAAGTTATGGAGTTTATGACTGTGTTAATCGCAGCCTTGACCCAGCGCCTTGCGATTATGTTATCAACCGCTTCTGTTCGTATTCCTGAATCGTTGAACACAGATGATATTTTTTTTATTCTATCCGTGATTTTTCCGCTGACCTCTCCGATGTACGTCATCCCCGTGCCCGCATACCTCACCACTCCAGATGCTATCAGGGTTGCGCCCATGCTGGTGCTTCCGCCTAAAACATCAAAATTGCTGAGCATATCAATGATTCCCACACCATTTTGGAGTGTGAGCACCATCTCTCCACCATACTCTTTCTCAATCTCTCTCTTCGCCTCCTCGGTCTGGTACGCCTTCACGGTGAAGAGAATCAAATCAAAACCGCCGGGATAGTGGCGCTCGGCTTCAATTTGAAAAAAATCGTCAATTAGACCTTCTATGCGAAGTCCCTCTTCCTTTATGGCTTTTAGATGAGAACCGCGGGTGATTAAAAGAACATCATTCTTCCTTGAGAGCAAGGCTCCCAGCAGGCTGCCCAGCGCGCCCGCTCCCATCACCGCTATCCTCATCTTCATCTCCCCTGAATATGAACTTCTTCATTATGATGTAGTTCCATATTGTCGCTAACAGCACCGCCCAAGCGTTTGCCCAGAATCGGTGGCCTACGAACAGTATGTACCCGTAGAACAGAATGAAAAATATCCACTGGAATATGGCGCCAATGAACAGAGTTCCTTCATAGCTAAGAAATCTTATGAACATGGAATTTTTGTAGTCTGTCTTGAAAACCCACTGGTCATTTAAAATGAATGTTACAATTATGCCCACTTCCACGGATAGCCAGAACGGCCAGCCTGTTATGTTCACATCAAGCTTTTTATCAATGTATGTGAGAACGAAATACTGAGCCAAAAATCCCAGCAACCCAACCAGCACAAACTTCCAGAGTATGCCCGGGGGAAATAAATTAAGTGTTTTGGAGAGGGCGTTATCTCTATTCACCTTCTCCGTTTGCTCATTCACCATTCTCTATCTCCTCAAGGGCCTGCTTTGCGTCCTCATCCTCTGGATTTCTCTTAAGAGCTTCTTTTATGTATTTCCTCGCCTCTTCTCTCATGTCCATTGCAAGGTAGCACATGCCCTTGGCGTACCATGAATCCGGATCATCTGATAGTTTTATGCTACGATCAAATGCCTTCACGGCATCTTTGTACTTTCCGAGGTAATAGAGAGCAAGGCCCTTGTTGTACCATGCGTTGTCGTATTCATCATCAAGCTCAATGGCCTTTTCAGCTGCTTTGAGCGCACCCTCATAATCCTCCTGAAATATCCTGCTAACCGCGAGGTTGTTCCATGCCTCCTCGTCCTCTGGATTTATGTCAATGATTTTCTGGTAATACTTTGAAGCAGCTTTGTAATCCTCCATGGAATCGTAGCATGATGCTAAGTTGTACAGCGCATCCGTCAGAAGATTTTTATCCTCCGGCTCAATTTCCACCACCCTTCGGAAGTACTTGGCTGCATCTTTGAACTTCTCGTTATCAAACAGAATCATGCCCTTGAGGAGAAGAAGATCCACATCGTCCATGTCCTTCTTGAGGAGCTCGTCAACAATCTGCAGAGCTTCATCATCTTTGTCCATGCTCCTGAGTATGTACGCCTTGTAAGTTAGTGCCTTTCTGTTTTCAGGACTCTCTTTCAGCAGCTCGGCAATCATCTCAAGAGCAGGCTCATAAAGACCCATTTCAAGGTACTTTTGAATGTCGGCTTCCCAATTTTCACTGGTCATGAGTTGTGAATATTTGAGTGATATAAAAAGGTATGGTAGTAAATTTTAAATCCCACTCTTCCATACAGGAACTGAGCCGCGGTAGCTCAGCAGGGAGAGCGTCAGACTGAAGATCTGAAGGTCGCCGGTTCGATCCCGGCCCGCGGCATTTTTGAGGTAGGAGGAAAAAATTAAATCTCACAACGCATGCACAACCATGCAGCAGGGGAAGATACTG
>CAYRMJ010000033.1:0-14710 GCA_964425415.1 uncultured Thermoplasmata archaeon
CCCAGAACAAATAATCGTTCAATAAAGGTTAAATATGACCATAATAATTGAGAGATATGGATATTCTCTGCTTCCATTCCAATGAGGAAATTCGGGGCCTGATATCGGATTTTCTCTCAGATATGGATTTTGAGTATGAATGCCACTTAACATCGGATATTCAAACCATACGTGAAAAAATAACCTCTAAAATGCCCACTGTAGCTCTGATTGAGATGAAAAAGGAAAATTTGAGCTTGATAAACGAAAAATTGAAAACTTTTGTAATTCCAATGCTAAAATCCATTGACCGAGACATTGCGATAAATTTGGAAACTGCAGGTGTGGATTACATACTCACAGATTCAATATCCGGATTTAGAGAAAACTTGATGAAGGTGCTTCTAAAACATGAGGAAGAGCTTGGAGAGTTCATTCATGAAGAGCGGATTTTTAAAAATGTGGTATATGGATTTGGATTTTCATGGGGTCGCACATACGTGGCTACCATGGAGCAAAGCGCTGAGATCCTCAAAATTGTTGAAAAATTAGGTGAAGGCATAGATGTGTTCTTGGCCACACGGGAAAAGCCAAGAAATTACAAGAGCGAGAGAATTAAGGTTGTATGGGTCACCGATTTGGTTGGAAAAAACAGAATTAAACCGCATAATCTCACCATACTCACTGACAGCATCATAAAATTTTTGGAAGAGAAGCATAAGAGGGTAGTGGTTCTTGACTGTGTGGAATATCTACTGCTCTACAATGATTTTGTAAACGTGCTTCGCAACATAGAGCTCATAAACAGCTATGCAATGGAATATGATTCGCTGGTGATAATCATAATTGATAATAACGCTTATACAACCAAGGAGTATTCTTTATTAAAGAGATACGCCATGGTATGGAAAGGAGCGTGATGCAAATGCTACCGGAAGAGTTGCTAAAATTCTTTGAGTCTGAAGGCGGACATTCTCTGATAATAAAAGGTCCGCCGGGAAGCGGAAAAACCACACTCGCCCTTGAGATTCTTGAGAATTATCGCGATAAGATGGACGTTCTTTACATATCCACCAGAGTTGCAGATCAGGCACTTTTAAATCAATTCCCATGGGCTGGCTCCATAGAGAGAAAAGAGCCCATTAAGAAAATTGGGCGCAGAAATCTCAATATTTTGGAAGGTTTGATTGAGGAGGGTTTTGTGAAGGAAAATGTGGAAATTTCAGAGAACGAAGCCATTCTTGAGGTTGGAGAGATGCTCCCTGAACTTGAGCGCATATACGAGTTTGTGGAGGGTGCCGAAGGTTCTAAAGTTATGGTATGCGTTGATTCCATTGATGGACTCAGCGAAAAATACGGGATTGAACCTGAGAGGATATTATACACCCTTCAGAAGGACATTGTTGAGCCCGGATTTGGAAACATAATATTCGTGCTTGAAGAAACGAGCACTCGGGCTATTGATTACTTGGGTGACGGAATAGTTGAGCTCAATCATGAGCCCTACGGAAAGTTCTGGAAGAGGATTCTCATAATACGAAAATTGAGGGGCTCGCCGATAAAAAGGCCCAGATACCTCTACACACTTAGAAATGGAAGATTCAGCACGGTTGAGTATCAGCCCGTATCTCTTGATTCTGGTATTGACATTGAAAACCTCACTCACTTTATGAAAAATCATTTAAAAGAGGGTTGCATGGCGATTTACATAGCCGATAACTTTCCCGTGGAACTGGTGGAGAGCATAATAATTTCAATAGCTGCCTTGTCCAACGAAACGATGATTATGCCCCCTGTTTTTTATCCCGGGTCAATGCTTGAGCGCCACGCTGATCAGTACAATGTTAAAGTGAAAATAATCGGATACGGTGGCGATCGTCGTGAGATTTATTTAGAAGGCTCGGACATCAGAATGGAGCTCTCCAAAGACATAGTGCGATACCATGGCGGTGAGGCACCAACACTTATATTATCAGTTGATGCCATTGAGCAAGTGTATGGAGACATAAAAACTCTGCCTTCGCTCATAAACGAGCTTAAGACCTTTGCCCGCATTGTAATAATAGCTCAAGAAGCAAAATTGATTGGAGGCGTGGACAGAATCTTGCGCCTTCGCATGATTGAGGACCTCCCGGTGGTGGAATCGGACAGGGGCCACGCTTTCGTAATTCGGGGAAGATCTCTGGAACTGGTGTCTCTGGAGTAGGGGTGATTGCTTATAGATAAGAAGATGGCATGGGAGGTCCTGCAGCACATATCCGACCAGTACTCAATTCGCATTCTCCGCGCCACGCTTCACAGACCTCTTGATGCCATAACTCTCAGCAAGCAGCTCGGAATACCCATCGCTGTGTGTTACAGAAGGATAAAGGAACTTGAAAGGTTAGGATTACTCACAAAAGAAGGAAAAAAGCTAACAAGCAAGGGAAAGTGGATTAATCTTTATAAAGCAAATATAAAAAACGCCGAGGTCAAGATGGAAAACGGGAGGATAGTTATAAAAATCACATTCAGATGGGGTAAGGAGGAAACGTTGGAGGTTGAGTAGGCTTTCTCCAAAGTCCCCGCTCACCTATCGCGAGGGGAAGCAGGAGGATTAGCAATACAAGTGCTCCATGCATGAATCCTGCATAATTGATGGGCACGGAGTACCATGTGGATGATATTGGATAATAAATTTGCATTTTATCCCCCTCCCAGAACAGGTCCATTGTCATGTGTGTGAGGTTCGTGGCAAGCATGAGAATTGAGAAATTTTCCAGTTTTCTATTGGAATATATGTACCCAACCAGCAGAATTGCAAGTGGTAGCTCCACAAAGAAGAATATGTTATGGGTAATGCTCTTGGTGATTAAATGAGCTCCATCGGTTATGAGTTCCATAATGATTGAGAATCCCAGTATGTTCCAGAATTTTTCAGACCATCTGGGATATACTATAATCATAGCTAATGTAGCAAATATCACATGAAGAATCGCATCCATCCAGCCATCAAGTGCTATGGTTATCATCATGTAATTCTCATCTCAAGTATTTAAAAGCGTTTTTTTCTCAATATCTCAGAAGATATTATCTCCCGTAATTTTCATTTTAGATAATCACAATGCAAAATATTTAAACGCGCAGGAAAAACATGAGAGTATGAGCGATGAGGTATTCAAGCTGATGAATCTTCTGACGGACGCGTACGCGATAAAAATTCTGGCAGCCAGCTACAACCGTGAGAAGAGCGCAATAGAGCTAAGTCAGGAGTTGAATGTACCAATTGCCGCGTGTTATAGAAGACTGAAATGGCTGGAAACAATGAATCTTGTAAGGTCCTATGTGAAGAAATCAGACAAAGGCAAAAAAATAAGGTACTACTTATCACGGATAAGGCTTGCAAGCATAAGAATTGAAGGAAACAGTGTTTTAGTTGAACTCACGGACAGAGATGGCAAAGTTATGAGATTTTCAGGCATTGTGGGAACGGGGTATGGACAATGACCGAGGCAAATGTTTTAAAATTTGTAAAATCTAATAAGCCCATGGCAGAAATCAGCTTTTTGCTCATAAAAAGATTGGTAATGAGAGATGGGAGCATAATTTTCATATCAGTAGAAAAGCCCCATAGATACATGAGTTATATTCTCGCCATGCACCGAGTACCGCAAAGGAAGATCACTTATGTGGACTTGGGAGGAGCACTAACAGTAAAATTTCCCATAACATTTCTCAATCATGGCAATGTGAGAATCGGCGGATTTTTGAAAAGAGATGTGATAGTCCTCAAAGATTACTCTTTCATTATAATTGACAATGTTGAGCACCTCTGCCATATCTGGCGCGAAGAGACGGTTTCTGAGTGGATTAAAGATATAAAAGAGGCGGCAGCTAAGTACAATGTGTTAGTGTTTGCACCCGTGCGCTCGGACAAATGCAAGAATGTGCTGAGTTTGGGCGAGATTGTGAGCATTGAGGAGGTGATGAAATGAGGTTGAAATCTGGGATATCAGGACTTGATGAACTAATTGAAGGCGGATTTCCAGACCCGTCAATAGTGCTAATTTACGGACCGCCCGGAGCAGGAAAGAGCATTTTCTCACTTCAATTTCTCATGTTTGGAGCAAAGCAAGGTGAACATGGTCTTTACATAACCACACTTAGCGAGAAATTCAATTGGATGCTACCTTTCATGTCCAAATTCAGGTTTTTTGAAAGGGAGCATTTTGAAAATGGAATGATAACTTACATGGATGTAGGTTCAGAGGTAAAGGACGAAGATGCTGAACTGCTCTCAAAGATGAAGGAGATGATTGTAAAGGTTATGCCAAGCCGCATCGTTATAGATCCAATCAATCCTCTTAAGGCGTACATGAGCAATTATAGGGAATTTCTCTTTGATCTTGTGGATATGCTTAAAAACTGGGGAGGCACCGCAATCATCACATCGGAAATTGGCAATGGATACGAGGATGAAATGTACATGGCCGATGGAATAGTTGAGCTAATAATGAAGCACGAGGGAGATGTTATAAGAAGATATGTGAGAGTTTTGAAAATGCGTGGCACAAATCATAGTTTATCCTTGCATCCGCTATCCATTGACGAAAGAGGTATGGCAGTGCTCAAAGCAAATTACTGACCTGTAAGCCAGTTATTCTCTCGTACATCATTTCATATAGGACCTTTACTCTCTCAATCATATCTGCTGGAAGAGGTGGTATTTTAGGCTCCTGTGCACCTCTTTTTCTCGCTTCCATCAACAAATCATAGTATCCTATGCTGCGATAATAATCGCGCACGAATTCCTTGCTAAGCTGCACTATGTTGCCATTCTCATACTCTTTCAAATCCCACCACCGGTCTTCGTCCATAGTTCCGAGAGTATCCACCACCACTGGAACTCTGTCAGAATTTAGAGCAAACTCCTTCTTTCCATCCACATGAATTAAGTTCCTCCTTTTAACCTCATTTTCCATCATTTTATCAATTTTAAGAATGATCTCTTTGATTTCCAACAACTCATGTCTATCTATACCTCCAATCTCCATCGCCTCTTTAGTAGTCACCAACCTATCGTAATCTTCAAATTTTGTTGTAATCTCAAACATAGGATCTGAGAGAGGCTCTCCATACTCCGGCATGCGGTGAAATCCGATGTCATCAGGACTGATTAATCCTTTTTTCAATCTTGAATACAGCGAGCCTGCCACATAGTACCTCACTATGAATTCAAGTGGTATCAAAAAATCTCTTTCATTTTTTGAGCCACGCTCAACTATTCTGAACTTTTTCACTTTCATCTCTGCATTATTGCACTGGAGATAGTGGTTCTTTATTCCAATACCATCTGTTTTTTCAAACCAGAAGGCAGATGTATGGCACAAAATTTTGCCTTTATTAGGGATTTGCGAAGGTATGATTTTATCAAACACCGAAATGTTATCTGTGAATCTGAAAAGCAATTCATCACCAAAGTCGTAAACCTCCTTAACTTTGCCCTTTCTTAATAGCTCCATGATTCTTAAAAACAGTAAGAAGATAAAAAATTAACGATTAGCTATGCTGTAAAGATATGAGTACAGCTCTGTTATGTAAGATTTTATCTGCTCCACCTCTCTTTTAAGCTCTGATACCTCCTTCTCAAGAACTGCAATCCTACTTTCAATGTCATTCTCCAAAAAATCACCACCAAAAAAGGGAGAATTTAATGATTCCTCGGATGTAGTATCTGCGCTTGGGCCGCAGCGAGCCGAGCAATCGGCACACGGAATGGAGAGCAGGAAACGTAATCCAGCCCAGCCATGTGGAAGAACTCTATGCTCTTCGGATCGCCGCCATGCTCTCCGCAAACGCCCACCTCTAAATCATTGCGGGTGCTTCTACCCTTCTCCGTGCCCATCTTCACCAGTTGTCCAACACCGTCCCAGTCAAGGCTCTTGAAGGGATCATCCTTCAAAATTCCCATCTCCACATATTTCCTGAGGAATTTCGCCTGAGCGTCGTCTCTGCTGTATCCGAAGGTCATCTGCGTGAGATCATTGGTTCCGAAGGAGAAGAACTCCGCCTCGCGAGCGATTTCATCCGCGGTTAGAGCGGCACGCGGTATCTCTATCATCGTTCCGAATTTGTATTCAACCTTAACTCCAGCCTTTTGCATTTCATCCTCCGCAACTCTGAGCAAATCGTCCTTGAGCTTTTTCAGCTCGTTGATGTGTCCAATTAGAGGAATCATTATCTCTGGATATATCTCTATGCCCTCTCTCTTAACTTCAATTGCCGCCTGTATTATTGCACGAACTTGCATTTCGTATATTTCTGGGTATATTATACCCAACCTACAACCTCTGAATCCAAGCATCGGATTGAACTCGTGCAGCTCATTAACCACTTTAAGAATCTTTTCCTTCTCAGATATCTTGGCAATTATTTCATCCATGTCTTTGAGCGATTTGGCATTCTTGAGTTTCATTTTTAGTTCAGCAAGCTCCATGTTGAGCTCCTCGCGATTTGGTAGAAACTCGTGAAGTGGCGGGTCAAGAAGTCTTATAATCACTGGATAGCCAGCCATTGTGCGGAAGAACTCCACAAAATCACTCTTTTGCATTGTTTGGAGCTTTGAGAGATTCTCTTTGCGCTCTTCCAGAGTGCGAGACATTATCATCGCCTGCATTATTGGGAGTCTATCTTCACCAAAGAACATGTGCTCTGTTCTCGCAAGTCCTATTCCTTCAGCTCCAAACTCCCGCGCTTTTTTAGCCTGCTCAGGAGTGTCCGCATTCGCTCTTATGCGTAGCACTCTTATCTCATCAGCCCATGAGAGTAGCTTCTCTAAGTTTCCACTTATGGATGGAGAAATTAGAGGAACAGCGCCCAGATAAACCTCTCCAGTGGTGCCGTTTATTGTTATCATATCTCCTTTCCTGATTTTGTGATTTCTTGCAATGAAGTATTCCTCGTCCATGTTGATTATGAGTTCCTCACAACCAACCACAGCAGGCTTGCCCATGGCACGAGCCACCACCGCCGCATGTGATGTCATTCCTCCTCTCGCGGTGAGTATTCCTTCCGCCGCGTTCATTCCATGGATATCATCTGGAGATGTCTCATGGCGAACCAGTATGACCTTCTCACCTTTCTCCACCAATTCCACAGCCTCATCCGGGTCAAATACCACTTTGCCCACAGCTGCACCGGGGCTTGCTGCAAGGCCTTTAGCTATCACTTCCTTGCTGGCCGAAGGGTCCACTTGAGGATGGAGAAGTGTATCCACATTGTCTGGAGTGACTCGCATAACCGCTTCCTCTTTGGATATTATACCTTCATCAACCATCTCCACGGCAATGCGTACTGCTGCCATGGCCGTTCTCTTTCCAGTGCGAGTCTGGAGGAGGTACAACTTACCATGCTCAATTGTGAATTCAATATCCTGCATGTCCCTGTAATGGCCCTCAAGAATCTTCGCAACATTTACCAACTGCTGGTAAACTTCAGGCATCATCTCCTCCATGGTGGGAAGGTTTCTGTTTGCATCCTGCTTGGAGTACTCGTTTATGGCATGCGGAGTTCTTATACCCGCAACCACATCCTCGCCCTGAGCATTGGGCAGAAACTCTCCATAAAGATGCTTCTCTCCGGTTCTCGGATCACGGGTGAACGCAACGCCGGTTCCTGAATCATCACCCATATTTCCAAACACCATGGTCACTATGTTCACTGCAGTGCCCATGTCATCCGGAATTTTGTTTATTTTGCGATACACTATTGCCCTATCATTGTTCCACGATTCAAAAACTGCACGAATTGCCATCTCTAACTGCTTTTCAGGTTCCTGTGGAAACTCATATCCATGCGCGCGATACACCTGCTTGTACTCAGAAACCAGCTCTTTTAGATTCTCCACTGTTAAATCCACATCCTGAGACAGCCCGTACTTCTTCTTTATGTAATTGAGTCTCTCTTCAAACTCCTCATGCTTTATTCCTAAAACCACATCACCAAACATCTGTATGAGCCTGCGGTAAGCGTCCCATGCAAATCTCTCATTGTTCGTGCTTTTAGCAAGACCTAAAACACTTTTATCCGTTAATCCAAGATTGAGAATAGTATCCATCATTCCGGGCATGGATATGGGCGCTCCTGATCTCACGGAGACCAACAGAGGATTTTCATCACTACCAAATTTCTTTCCTGTTTTCTCCTCCAAAAGACGCATGGACTCAAGCACTTGCTCCCAGAGTCCTTCCGGAAAATCCTTCTTTTCAAAATACTTAATGCATGTCTCGGTGGTGATTGTGAAGCCGGGAGGTACTGGAAGCCCTATGCGAGTCATCTCAACAAGTCCAGCACCTTTGCCTCCGAGAACTCTCTTCATCTCCTTCATTCCCTTTGCCACAAGTGCTTTCATTTCTTCGCTATCTTCATCAAAGAAGTATATGTATTTCATCACGCATCACCTTCAGGTGGGTATAAAGAACCCAATTAAAAAATTTGTGCCATTATTCAAAAAATGTACCAATGTTCAAAGACTGTACCACAAACAAATTATATGCTCAAAGAGATGCTTAACATGGTGATTAGAAATGAAAAAAATAGGCATATTGATAATAAGCGCAATAGTGGTATTCGGAATGATTCCAGCACTGGCAAGCGCAGAATCCCATGAAAACGGAATGAACAGTCATCTTCGTCCGTGGGGGCATTTCAACTACACCTCAGGAAATGTGCAGGGAAAATTCGTGAGTTTCAAAATAAATAACAATGGAGAAATACAAAACTTTGAGATTAAGAACAACACTGTTTTTAAGAGCATAACCTACGAGAATGAAACCTTTGGAAAGGTTAGAGTAAGAGGTGCAAATCTGTTTTACTTTGGAATAGGGACAAACATGAACTGGAGCCATATAAATCCAAATATGAAAGCTATGTGGAGATTTGTACATGCGCACGATGGCCCTGCCGCGGCACTACATGTTGTCATATATGGCAAAGATACAGTGAAATTGAACATAGCTGATGGAGAGAACATAACACATATATCCAACCACACCATAAGAATCGGTGGAAAGATTCGGGGGATAATTGCATTTAGTGGAAGCGCAAGTGTGAATGGAAACACGGTGAGCATAAAGCTGGGTGCTAAATTTATCAAAATTGGAAATCACACATACCACGGAGGAAGTCTGGTATTCGTTAGAACAGGTGCATGGCACATGCCTAAAAGAGTGGCTGAGAGGATAATACATGCAATCGGTGAGGGGAAAGTTGCCGGTGAGATAACCGTGGGAAAGCATGTGGATTTTGAGAATTACACCTATGGATTCCATGCAAATGTGGGCACTATGAAACACAATTATGTGAGCATAGACGTGGATTCGGAAAATCACGAGGGAAAGGTAGTTCTTATAAATATTAACAAAACGGATATGCAGTACGATTCCTCTCATCATTTAACAGTGAAAATAGATGGAAAAGAAATAAAAGAAACTAATGATGAAGATGTGTTGGCTGGCGGCACACAGGGAAAATACACGGTGGTGGACAACGGAGATTACTTAACTGTGCTTGTTTACATGCCTCATTTCTCAGAGCACTCCATAGATGTGGAGAGTCAGCCAAACAATGTACCTGCTGAAATTATGGGAAATCCAATGTACATGGGTGCAATAATTGCAATAATAGTGGTGGCAATCGTGATAGTGGTTGCTTTGAAAAAGAAGAGATAAATAACTTTTAATTTTATTTCTCTTTAAATTTTTCAATGGATTTCATGAGAGGAATCAGGTGCATCAATGCAGGCCCACCAGCCATAAGAACAGCCACAAACCCAGCTTCAATAAGCTCTTCCGGTTTTGCTCCGGCATCCATGGCATTTTTGGTGTGTAATGCTATGCACCATTCACAGCCCGTGGCTATTCCCAACGCCAGAGAAATAAGCTCTTTTGTTTTAGTATCCAAAGCTTTTTCCGAAATAACCCGCCTAAGAAAGGTCATAAATGACCCTGTCTCTTTAGGATACTCTTTGCTTAACGTCTCTAGAAGTGCCTCTATTTCCTTTATTTTCTCTTCTGGATTCATAATTCCTCACCAATTTACTATATGTGTTTACAGTATATATGTTTTTCGTTTTAAAATACACGAATATCGTCAGAAGAGGTTAAATACTGAAGAGAAAATAACCCGGTGGTGAGCATACCTAAAGACATCATGTTTTACAGATTCTCCCTGTACGGATTTCTGAAGAACCTTAGGTTATTTGAGCCATTTTTAATTCTCTTCTTTTTAAGCTCTGGACTTTCATATACGGAGATAGGGATACTTTATGCCACAGCAGAGATATCTACCAATATTCTGGAGATTCCCACAGGCATTTTTGCAGATATATTTGGCAGAAAAAAATCAATGCTCCTCGGATTCTCCGCATATCTACTATCCTTCACAATATTTTATTTCACAAATATTTTTTACATGTTCATTGTAGCAATGATTCTTTTTGGATTGGGGGACGCTTTTCGCTCTGGAACGCACAAAGCAATGATTCTTGAATACCTAAAAATTAAAGGGATTAGTGATAAAAAGGTGGAGTATTATGGTGCAACTCGTTCTGCATCTCAATTCGGCTCAGCAATTAACTCTCTTATTGCAGGAGTTGTTGTGTTCTACACAGGAGACTATCATCTCATATTTCTTATAACCTTAATTCCATATATTTTAGATTTCATCAACTTGGCCACATACCCTCCAGAGTTAGATAGAGAATATGGTAAAATCAAGATTGCAAAGCAAACTAAAAGAACACTGAAGGATTTTAAGGGTATATTTAGAAATAAGGATGCTTTGAAGGCAATTTTAAATTCATCAATATATGATTCTAGTTTTAAAGCTACAAAAGATTATCTGCAACCGATTCTAAAGTCTTTTGCTCTTTCCATTCCTCTCCTTATATTACTAACTCCTGACCGCAGAACAGCAGTGATTATTGGTATAATCTATTTCTTCCTTTATTTGCTCTCATCATACTCCTCTAAAAAATCATATTTGTTTGTTAAAAAATTCAAAAGCATCAGTTCCGCCATAAACACAACCTATCTGATTGGAGCAATTCTGATAATAATCGCAGGTTTGAGTTATCACGCTCTCATATTTTCAGCCGCAATAATATCCTTCATTCTTGTGCATATTTTATTTAACGTAAGAAGACCGATGAATGTTAGTTATGTGAGCGATAAAATATCGCATAGAGTTATGGCTTCTGGACTTAGTGTGGAATCTCAATTTAAAATGATTTTTTCTGCCACATTTGCTTTTTTGATTGGAGTGCTATCTGACCATTTTGGAGTGGGCTCGGCTCTTTTTGTAATTGGACTTATTGTGCTTTTAACATACCCCGCGGGTAGAGTGGGAGAAAAATAATTATCCTTCAACTTGCATCACGAACATATGAGTAATTCAAAACCAAAAATCGGAAAAAATGTGTATATTGCACCCACCGCAGTGATTGTAGGAGATGTTGAGATTGGAGACGGTGTAAGCGTTTGGGATGGTGCTGTACTGAGAGGAGATGTGTCATACATAAAAATTGGAAAGAACAGCAACATTCAGGACAATGTGGTCATTCATGTGTCTCACGATTTGCCAACCATAATTGGCGAAAATGTGACCCTTGGGCACCTTGCAATGGTCCATGCCGCAAAAATAGAAGATAATGTTATCGTAGGAATTCATGCCGTTGTGCTTGATGGTGCTGAAATAGGTGAAGGAAGCGTGATTGGTGCAGGCTCAGTGGTGACGCCAAAAACTAAAATTCCGCCAAACTCACTGGTATTAGGAATTCCTGCAAAGGTGGTTCGTCAAGGAGAAGATGTAAAAGAAATGGCTATAAAAAATGGATTGATTTATCAGGATCTCAGAGATGAGCATTTGAAAGGAAAATACAAGAGGTACAATGGAACATAATTGCCCCAAAAAGTTTATATTTGTGTTTGCAATATTATTTTTGTTGGGAGGTAATGTGAATGGTTCCGCACAAAAAGAGGCAAGAATATAGGTTGGAAAGAGAGATTGAAGAAGAGGTTGAAGAAATACTCCATGGGGAGGAAAGAGACCTGTTTTCGGAAGAGGAATAAATCATTCCTATTTCTAATTATTTTTATAATTATATTTTTAAAACAGCCCCGGGGAGATTCGAACTCCCGTCGCGGGATCCAAAGTCCCACATGCTTGACCGCTACACCACGGGGCTATCGCGGCCGGGGCCACGGGGAGATATGCACAAAGATTATTTAACTTTAATGTCCAAAGCATAAAGAATTCTTTTAAGTACGCCCATCATGCTATGGTATTCCCACTTGGTAAGCATTGCTCGGCCAATTATGCGTCTAAACATCACTTCTGTGTTTTTCCTTTTATGCTGTGGAAATTCAATGCGTTTTAAAATCTCTGAAAAACGAGAATTTAACAATTCTAACTCCATAGGCTCTGCAAAATTTCTCTCCACTACTGGCGCGCGGTGTTTAAAGATTTCGTAAAGTATTATCGCTGCAGCATGAGTGATATTCATGATTGGATACTCAGAACTGGTGGGAATGGTAATAAGCATATCGCACATCTCCAGCTCATGATTGTAAAGACCATAGTTTTCTCTTCCAAACACCACACCTATTCTTCCAGCGTAGTCCTCAGCTCTATTTGCAAATTCCTCAGGTGACAATGCAATTCTGTTAAATTTCTTATCAGATAAGGTGCTCACTCCACTTGTACCAACCAATAAATCAACCATTTTAGAAGCTGATTCTAAGTTTTTTACAACTTTGGCATTTTCAACAATATATCTTGCATGCTTTGAGAAACGAAAAGCATCGTCATCAAGCTCAGGGGGATTAACTAATATTAGATTTTTAACTCCAAAATTTGCCATTGTTCTTGCAAGAAAACCTATGTTTCCCGTAAATTGAGGCTCTACAAATATTACATATATGCTCATAGGCCATGTGTATTTCTAAAAAGATATAATCTTTGCTAACTCAAGTTATATGTCCTTAATAGTTATTACGTAGAAACATGGACGCAATTCACATGATTGAGATGACTTTAGCACCACTACTAATGGTATCCGCCACAGGTCTTTTGATACTTGGGCTTGGGAATAGGATGGGAAGAGTGATAGACAGGCTAAGAGAATTCTCAAAGGAAGTTAGAAGTGGAATAAATGAAGAGCGCCGAAAAATAATCATGGCTCAAAAAAATGTTCTTACTATTAGAGCAAAACTATGCCGTGACGCCATGGTGCAATTTCATCTAACTATTTTGTTCTCTTCCCTCACATCGCTGTTCATATTTAGCTCAACGATATGGAGCATTACTATCTATCTCGGGATACTGTTTTTCATACTGTCAATTATATCATTGATAATTGGCTCAGTCATAGCAGTTTATGAAATATCACTCTCATACTCTGCAATACTAAGGGAATCTGAGTACTATCTCAAATAAGGAATTTATTTTAAAGATAGATTACCACCAACGTATGGGCGATCTTTGCCAAAAGAGAGGGTAGTGGCACTTATAAAGAGATTTGCAAAAAAACTAATGTTATTATTTTGCATTTTTTAGATACACAAACGTCACATAGGTCCAAAGACCGTCCACAAGCATGTACTTTTGCTCTACATAAAACGCCTGAGTGTGAGAATACAGCGGCGTGTGAGACAATTGGTAGTGTTCTAACATTTCAGAGGTGACTTTTTTGCCTTTGAGAATGCTTGGATTGAATGTGTAAATGCTACGATGAATGTAAGATGCATATCCAAATGTGTTCTTTCCTTCAAGTCTTATTACGATGGCTCTTGTTCCAATTTCCAACGTGTAATATTGGTCTCCAACTTTTGCAGGGAGTTGCACACCTTGAGAATCGTTGTAAACGAACAAAACCTTCATCTGCATGTTCTCCGATGCTATCTCATCAATTCTAGATGCAACAAAATTTGCAATCTCCTTGGCTTGGGTATCATAGGCCGCCTGATCAAAATAAAGAAAATAACCTATGGCAACTGCAATTAAAAGTAGAGAGAGTATGGACACTGTTACTTTTGAAAGGAAAAATTGTATCATTATGACTTCACCCCTACATGCCTCAGATCTACCTGTATGTAGTAATCATCAAGAAGACCATCATGGTCCAAATCAATTGGGGATTTTACCTTCGTTATTATGAAATCGTAAGTTCCACCCACCACAAGAGTGCCATTGTTGGTTTTGTTGCTCATAATAATCTCCAAATTCCCGTAATTCACTATAGTTTGACGTGGCATACCATTTCTAAGCTTGTACCTGATAAGATGCGAATTATCCGTTCCCAGTGGTCCTCCTATTATTACATACTCCGTACCAAATGGAAAGGTATCGCGAACAACCATTGACGCGTTATCACCCTGTGCGTACACTATCTCTATTTGTTTTTTAAGGTACTCCACTGCAGAAGCAAGTTTTTGTTCTGTTGACGAAAATGAGTACTGAGTAATCACTCCCAAAACAACAGGAACTGTAAATACAAGTATCGCTGCAACTATCAGAAGTCGCATAGGCATGTCTACGACGCCCTCTTCTTTCATACATACATCATATTGGTGATAATGTATTTAAGGATTGCCATTTGTAGTGCTCTGTCGCATAAATCAATGTAAGATGAAGAATAAAGAGAGGTGAAGAAATAGGATATAAATAAAAATGGGGCTTAAAGCGAGTGAAATAG
>CAYRMJ010000034.1:0-3555 GCA_964425415.1 uncultured Thermoplasmata archaeon
TTCATTATCTCTGAAATGAACAGCGAGATGATGCCTATGACCAGAAATACCACCGCCGCACTGAGAAAAAGAACGTGATAAGCCTCATCGGTGGGAATCTGCATGGCGTATGGGGGAACAGGAAGGTGAATGATAGTGTAGTAAGTGCTCATTACCGTGCCTGCAATTGCCGGACCCCATGTGGAGCCAAAATTTCTGAACAGGCTGTTTGCGCCCGTGGCGACACCCATCACCCTCTTGTCCACACTGAAAATGAGCACATTTATGAGCGAGACATTCATCATTATTATTCCCGCAGTCACGATGACAGCCATGCCTATGAACTGCCACAGCTCCGCGGTGGTGGCGTACTCTGCAAGAAGAATGAGTCCGAAAAAGGATGTGAATGCACCCAGTGCCGCAAAGAGTCGCGTTCCAAATTTGAGCATTAACTTTCCCGTCAATGGCGCAATGAGAAGCGCCGCAATTGCCATGGGCGTCATGAGCAATCCTGTGTCCAGTACACTCTTCCCGAATCCGTATGGTGTAGGCATCTGAAGTATGTACGTGTTGGCCTGATTCATCATCTGTATCCCGAATCCTGCCATCATTATACCCACATTGGAAATCATGGGATTTCTTGCGGAGATAACGTGGATTGGTATTAGCGGAGCCTCGGCCCTGCGCTCCCAGATTAAAAGAAGGATAAAGGAAATAACGGAGATTATGAAAAGAATCAGAGTTTGCTGACTCTCCCATCCCACGGTGGGCGCACGCGTCACCGCCACAAGCACAGGAACAACGAAGCCCGAAAGGAGCACTGCGCCGGGCAAATCAAATCTGCTTCGGGTTATGAATCTGCTCTCCCTGAGCACAAAGAACGATAAAATGAGCATGAGCACAGCGAATGGTGCAACAGAGTGATAAGTCCACCTCCACCCATAGTTCTGCGATATGTACGCGCCCAGAGGAAGCGCAATGACCATGCCCACCGCGAACATTGCACTTATCATGCCCTGAACCTCGGGCACCATCTCTGGTGGAAACTCCTCCCTCACGAGAGAGAATCCAAGCGGAAATATGGACATCCCTATGCCCTGCAATCCCCGGGAAAATAAAAGCCACCTGAAGCTCGGTGCGAATCCGTTCATGCTCACCCCGGCAGTGTAGAATAGAAGAGCCACTAAAAACATCTTTTTCTTCCCAAACATATCTCCAAGTTTTCCCATCACTGCAACGCTCACGGTGCCCACCAGAAGATATATGGAAAGTACCCAGCTAACGTCACCAGGAGTTACGGAAAAGTCCTTCTGAATTGTGGGCAAAGAGGGAATCAGAACTGCTTCAGTGTACATAACTAAGAGGGGCAATAAAATCAGTACGGCCATTGCCCGCCTTGCGTAGTGCAGGTCGTATTCATCGGACATCGTTGTGCATTTACACAGAATATTTAATTATTTTCACCTCTTGTTGTCCAATATTTCTTTTTTTCTGTAGAAAATTTTAAAAAATGTGATGAGATGTGCCCGTGGCCCCGAAGGAAGAGCCCCCGATTCGTGAGGGGTGCTTGACGACGGGGTCGCATAAAAAATCAGTAAAATTTGAATGGAGATATGTAATCTCCATATTTCTTCTTAGCATCCTTCAGTCTCTTCTCTTCGGCGTCCAGTTCCTTGAATACCTCATCTGGCACGCAAATCTCACTGTATATGGCCCGAATTCTCTCAATCTTCGCCAGAAGCTCGGGGATGCGAATCTTGAACTGCTTCTCGTAATCCTCTTTCCTGTAATCTCTGTTGAAAACCTCTTTGAACAGTTTTGCCAGGTCCTCGTACTTCGGCAGGTATCCGATTGGCGTTTCAATGGCATCAACGTCTCCATTTGCGCGCATGTCCATCCATTTCAGCCATATTTTCTTGTCCAGTTTGGTGTTAAGAAACTCGCCGTTGTCATCCCTCAGGAAATAGTTCACGGCGAATATCTTTGGCGGGTTATTGAGTTTCTTTCCGAATTTCAGGTAATTATCAATGTAATCCCCAATGTGCACCGAGAGAAAATCCAGAATGGACATTATGTTGTACTTCCTCACGCCCTCCTTTCCGAGGGTTGCCGCGGTGGTCTCTGATTCTATGGATGCTCCTTTCATTATCACGCCGTGCTGCCAGTTGAAAGCCTCGCACACCGGGGGCCATGTGTCCGAGTCCCTGCCGCCGTAAATTATGCCGCTCAGTTTCACGCCCTGCGGTGCGTCCAGAGCCTCCGCATCCAGATTCGGGAAGTACTTGAGCCTCGCGGTGAATCTCGCATTTTTATGGCTCGGGGGTATCTCGTTCCCCTCAGCGTCCTTCTTTCCACGCCACCACTTTCCACTGTGATTCTCTCCCTCATCTGGAATTTCCTCGCCCATTCCGTTCCAGTAGGGCTTGCCCTCGTGCACCAGTATGTTGGAAAATATGATCTCTCTCGGAGAGTGGAGAACCTCCCAGATGTACGGGTCGTCCTCTTTATTCACGCCCTGAATTATTCCAAACACGCCGTTTTCCACGTTCACAGCCCTTGCCTCCCCTCCTATGTTCTTAATGAATGAGAGGTCATCACCCACGAGCCTCTCGCCTATGAGCATACATGTGCTGGTTTTTCCGCACATGCTCGGAAATGCACCTGTGAAATAGGATACCCTACCATTGGGGCCATTCACTCCCATGAGGAACATGTGCTCACTCAACCATCCTTCCTGCAGGGCTTTGTTGATGGTGAGCCTGAAAGCCGGTTTTTTCAGGCCTATCGTGTTTCCAGCGTACTGGGTGTTTGCAGCGTACGCGATGTTTCCCTTCAAATCAATCATCACCCTTCTCTTGTCCAGATTCTTGCTCACCTTTCTCTCGTCAAGCTTGCCCTCTGAATGCACGAATTTCAGAAACTCAATCTCCGGATTCTCCACGAACACGCTGTAAGCTTTGCGGTATAGCATCAGTTCGCTGTGCGCCACGTATGCGGAATCTGTGATTTGAACCGCTGGAACCATGAATTCAGAGTTCTTCGGGCCAAGGGAGAAGAATAGAATGAACATCTCCTTGCCCTGCATTATGTCCATCATTATGTCATGTATTTCCCTGAGTCCTTCTTCTCTGTCCTTTGTTTTTATGTACGGTAACTTCACACCTCCTTCGGTGAGAACATAGGTGTGCTCCTTGTCCCTTGCCTGATCGTAATAATTGTCAAAGTGAACGGTGTGCCCGGGCGTGCTGAGCAATCTTTCCTCCTCGTAAACTATCGCTCTGTTTCTCACATAGAGCTCGTCATCCTCTGAATCGCTCACAACAAAAACCCGAGAAGGGTTGCACACTTCAATGTATCTTTCAAGAAAATTGTAGAGCTCATCATTCTTTATTTTCTCTATTTTTTTGAACTGCTCTTCATCTAACCTTTCCTTCAGATATTGCAGGGGCATTTGAATCACCTGCGGGGAGTATGTTTTCCAACTCTAAAAACATTTTGATTTAATCAAAAGATTGTAATATAAAAATTAAAAAATCAAAAACTGCATTTATTCCATTATATTTCACAGTTTAGTTG
>CAYRMJ010000034.1:3655-14650 GCA_964425415.1 uncultured Thermoplasmata archaeon
TTTTAAACTGTGAAACCTTTTTATTATGCGTGCCAATAATCCAACCATGCAGGTGATAAATCCATGGGCTTCCCATCAATTCAAAGACTACGCAAGATTGCGGGACCAGTTCGGAATTGAGGAGTTCAACTTCTCCCTTCCCGACGCACCGCCTCTTTTCAGAAGGGGCATAATATTCGGGCATCGGGATTTCCAGCTGATACACGATAGAATAAAGAGGGGTGAGAGATTCGCGGTGCTAACAGGGCTCATGCCCTCTGGCAGGATGCACTTTGGGCACAAGATGACAATTGATCAGGTTGTCTATTACCAGAACCACGGTGGGGATGTGCACATTGCAGTGGCGGACATTGAGGCGTACGCGTCCAGAGGCATCTCCCTTGAAAAAGCAAGGAAAATTGCGCTGGAGGAGTACGTGCCTTCTTACATCGCCCTCGGAATATCGCCAGATAAGGCGGAGGTGTACTTTCAGTCAAAACGAGTTGAGGTGAAAGACCTCGCATGGAAGCTGGGAAAGAAAATCAACATTAACGAGTTTCTAAAAATTTACGGGTTCGGGCAGGAGGCGAACATGAGCCATATTTTTTCTCCCCTTATTCAAGTTGGTGATATCCTGCACGTGCAGCTTGAGAAGTTCGGCGGTGCGAGGCCCACCGTGGTGCCCGTGGGGGTGGACCAGGACCCGCATCTCCGACTCACACGGGATCTGGTGGATAGGTGGAGATTGTTCAGCGTGATTCCCCAGGATGGCAAGGTTGGCGTTTTCTATCGGGGCGAGGATGCTGAAAAGATTCTTGGAGAAGTGGAGGGAATTCTTCAGGATATGGGCTACAAAACTGAGAGTAACGTTCCGTACAAGGTGGTTTACGCCCTGGAAACAGATAACAAAAGAGAAATTGACGAAAGGATGATAATGTACGAAAGAGAGATGCAGGAACATTCGTTCTTTGCGCCTTCTGCCACTTATCATCGCCTAATAACGGGATTGACAGGTGGCAAGATGTCCTCATCCATTCCTGATAGTGCAATTTTCCTCACGGACAATCCAGAGGATGCTCGTAAGAAGGTTATGCGAGCGAAAACTGGCGGGGGTGCAACGCTGGAAGAACACCGCAAGAATGGTGGAAATCCCGAGCAGTGCGCAGTTTACGAGTTCTTTGCGTATCATCTCATCAGCGAGGATAAATACCTGCGGGAAATTTACGATTCCTGTCGTGCAGGGGAGAGAATATGCGGCAAGTGCAAGCGCGAGGCCGCTCAGTTAGTTGAAGAGTGGATGAAGGACTTTGCAGAGAGGAGAGAGCAGGCAAAAGATGAGGTTTCGGAGCTTGTTAAAGAGCGTTGAGGAGAAGCTTCGCAAGCAGGGATATATACGAGCATACGAATAGCTGTACTATGGACGGAGTGGTTGTGCCCCTTAGCTATTTTGACACATCGCATGTGTGCAAGTGGCGTTTCATACTGAGCGGAGCCGTGGAGAGCGAGATGAGCGTTGAAGAGGTGGTTAGCAAGGCAATATCTGAAAATAAAAAATTTGTAATTGGAGAAATTGTTCCCGGACTGTATTTCCTCGCGAAGGAGAGAAGCACTCTGAGCATGGAGAAGCATTTCTCAATTAAGGCCTCAAAGAAGGGCGGAGAGAAGAGATGTGTTTTTGATGCGGAGTTTAATGGATACAGAATATACGAAGAAGAAAACTACAGAGGTACGTCCCTAAAGGAGCTTTACATGGACGGAATAGCCAGTGCCATATACGCCATGGTTCTTGGCGCCGTTGAAGATGCTTTGAGGGGCGAGGGAAACTATTCAGATGAGTACAGGGAATACCTGAAGGGGTGGGTTGGTGAGGATTGCGTGTTCAATGTTGAAGGCTATCATTACCCACTTTTCCAGAGCGCAATGCTCCTGCTTCTAATCGCTCTTATGGTTAGAAGACCCATTTCCATGCCGAAAAAGAGAGGGCGAATGTTTAATAATCCGTTGGTGGATTTTGAGGCGCTGGAGATTGATCTCTGCACCGATTGTCCATTCATTGAGCAGTGCAGCGTTGCAAAAGGTATTGCCATGCCGAAAAACTGGGCCAGTTCCCTGAGAGAGGCGCTTCTCAATGCCATTCTTTTAGATTCTCACACGCACGAGGGCTGGTACGCACTTTATCGTGCAGCAATGCGCATTTTCAGGTACAGTCGGGCAAGAAATCCGAAGATACCCATAATGATGGAGCTCAAAAAGATGAGTGATTCTGAAATGCAATACATCACCGTGAGCGATAAAGAGAGAAAGAAACTCATTGAGAAGTCGGTTAAAAACAAGGAGCTATCTGAGGATGCCATAGAGCTATTTGAGAGCATTCTGGATGAAATGGTTGGAAGTTCCAGTACAGTTATAAACGAAGATGCCATTGGAAGCGAGAATCTGGCAGAGCTTCTCAATGCTGAGCTCGTTCAAATTGATGGAATAAGAAAGACGGAAATTTGGGAGGATGATACTTCTGATTTGCGCGTGCCGTATTACAACTTCAGCGTGCAACCGTCAAAGGAGTGGATTAGAAGGTTAATAGAAGGCTCAGGAGGTGATTGATGTGGTGGAAGAAATATTCTGGGACGATGAGGAGGATGATTCAGATTTGACGAGGGCGTTCTTCCCGTGCAAGCTGGTTTGCAACATTGATTTTAGATATCTTCCTGTTTTTGGCAATGATGCTCTGGACGACTCTGAATGGAACAGCTGCATTCTTGGGGACTCATACCCCAAGCAGGGCATATCGGTCATGGGCACTTACTTCATGTCAGTGTTTAAAGAGCTTGAAGTGTTGGAACAGTACCTCTTCGTGCTGCTATTCAAAGAGAATACAAATTACCGATTTCCATGCATTGAGCATCTCTGCTTCTCGCTGATTGGCCTGAACCTCAAATTCTACGAACCGCTATGCAAGAACATTTATCACGGAAAGGGGAATCTGTGGAAACTCGTGGAAAGGCATGGAGATGCCCTGCTCATAAAAAAGGAAATATGGGAAAAGATTCTTGGGGAGCAGGGCACGAAGATGTACCTGAGATTCCTAACCTACCTTAGGGGTGAGAAAAGTTAAATGCGGAGAAGTGCAAGAAGCGTTCTGCCCCGAGTGGTGAGAAAGAGCATCTCATCCCTTTTCTCCACGAGTTTTCTCTTTAGTAGATACCTCAGAGCCCTCTCCCATTCTCTATCGCTCAGCCCCTCTTTCATCGCATTTTTCTTCGCATCCACGTACTTTATTGGCTGTTCAAACAGGTGAAGCTTTTTCTCGTACTCGGTGTTCAAATCCTCGTATTCAATGTTCACCGCAGGGAGGTTATATGTTATGCCCCTTTCGGTATGAAACGGCTTGACAACGATTTTTTTATTTTTCCTAGATGCGTTCAGTGTAGCAACCAGCAGTGCCATTGCCCCGGGCTTGTGTCCGCAGCCGGTGTTCGCCATGAAGTACCACCTTCCCGAATCCACGAATTCACCAAGTTTTTTCCGCATTATTTTGTAAGAAGACTGAAAGTCTGTGAGGTCTACCTTTACCATATCCATGTTTTCATATTCAGCGATCGCAAGTAACCTCTGGTACGCTTCTCGCTCCTCTCTTTCAAAATTTTCAATTAAATCTTTTATTTCCTCAATTCCGTACTGGGAGAATACGATTATTTCATTTACCGCCACTCCATCAAAATCCGAGCTGCCGGATCTGGCATGGCGCAGTGCAGCTATGAACTTTGAAACCTCCTCAAGGTTGAGCATCTTCCTATGCTCCACATTGGCATACGTGTACGTGGTTAGAGCCGAGAGAAAAACACCCTTTGAGGAATCACTCATTCAAGCTCACCCCCAGAAAATCCTTGAAGAACCACGCGGCCTCTTTCACACTTAGCTCAATTTCCCTTCCCAACTTCTCTTCCGCTATGAGATTGTATTTTTTGAGCTCTTTTTTCGCCTCGCTGAATGTTCCCTGAGACAAACCTTCATCATTTTCATCACCCTTTGCAATTCCTTTTCTTATCCTCTCCTTACCTATGATTTTTCGCAATTCTTTGCTCCGCATCTTTCCGCTTGGCGATTCAAGAAGTATCTTCAGAATGCTCCACTTCACCGTGTTCGCGTCTATTCTCAAATCTTCGGGTGTGAAGCTCACCGGCACGCGGACCAAGCGTGGCTCATCTTCCGTGGTCACGTAGATTATGGGCACCTCTCCCCCGGGCCTGTACGTGGCCAGAAGAGCGAGGGTTAGGGCCATGAGCTTCGTGCCTCCGGTTATGTTCACTATGCTCTCGTCGTTCACATATTTTTTCATCTTCCTTATGCAGTCCGCCATATCAAAGGGATTTACCTCCACAAAGCGCACGTTCATTCCAATCTCAGTGACGATTTCATTCTTCGTTTTCTCAAATCTCGCTTTCTCCTCCTTGTTATCAATGTGCCCGTGAAATACCACTATCTCCTCAGGATTCAGAATCTTTGCAGGATAAATCACCACCTCTGGAACCCAGCCAACGGTTGAAACCAGTCTCATGGCATCACCCTCATATATTCACCTGCACCTTATACTTTTCAGCCTTAATATTTTTTGGCTCGTACTTGAGGGATATGTAAAGATAGTATGCCAAAATCAATCTTCCAATCACTCGGGTAAGTGCATTGCGTTTTCCGGTGCGTGCCCACGGGGGCAGGAAAACCTCAACATTTCCTTTGAACCTGCGAAATTGTCCTGAAAACAGGGCATCAAGGGGCGTGCCGACATCCGAAGAGGTCATGTCTGATATGAGCATCAGGTCCCTACTCAGTCCAAATACCTCCGCGTTGGTGATTAGTGTGGTGATGGCACTCGCTATGTAGCCCTTTGCCTCAGACATGCTTATGGTCTGAACTTTCATTCCCTTGCGGTCAATTGAGCCCAACAGTATTTCGTTGTTTTCTTTGTCTCTCTCCACCGCGATTATTAGCTCTCCCTTCTCAGATATTGGGTACCTCCACGATAGCTCATCCTCCTCATCTTTTTCTTCCGTCTCCATATGGACTTCAACTCCAATCTCCTTTTCAAGCGCTTCTGCAAGTTTTTTTATTTTTGAATTCATCACATCACCTCCTCTTTCGTGAGAACCATCAGAGTTTCGGGATCTACAAAATAAACATCGTCAACATCGGATACCCAGTTATCTGGGTATATTTTGCTCACAACGTATATTCTCTTATCCATCGTGGAAATAATCGGCAAAACCTCCTCCACATCTGCTATCACCGAATCGGTTATGAGATATATTCTGTCCACCTCCATCATAATTGCTCGCTCAATGGCCTCCCTAAGTTCGGTTCCCCCAGCTGGCTGAATTCTGAGGAGCAGAGACTCTATCTCCTCGTAGTTTGTGGTGGGCAAGATGATATGCTCCAAATCAATGCCAGATGCGAAGGGAATGAATGCAACTCTAATCTTATTTTGCCGTGCAATTCTCAATAGGTTAAGCACTGCAATTTGAGCTGCCGTGAACACTTCCCCGTGCATGGACCCGCTGCAATCCAGCACTATGGCCACGCTTTTTGTATGCTCTTCCATGTCCCTGCCCACAACCAACTCTCTTTTCACAGCGGTGAATCCGGGAATCAAAAGTCCCGTGAGTTCAACGCTTTTTAGAACATCCAGAGTTTGAAGCTCATCACCAATGTTCCATGTTCCGTATCTCACGGTTCTGTTTAGCTTCATCTTCACGTCTCCCTCGTCGTGAATTTCCATGTACCGCTCTGCAATGTGCGCAGGATTGCTGCTAACTCCAAAGCCACCACCTCTCCCAAGGCCCCTCAAACTCCACAGATTTTTGTGAAGCCCTGCCCTTCTAAGCTCAGTTTCCACGTTTCTGGGATTTATGCGATTGACCACGATGACCGTTACAGAGTGCGGAAGAACCTGAACTGAGTCACCTAACACTTTCTTTATCAGTTCCAGTGCTCCATCTACGCGCTGGTAAAGGGGATATGGTCCTAAAAGCACCCTATGAAGCTTCTCACCGAATTTTTTGTACTCATTTCCATCTATGTTCGTTGCGATACCCATCATTCTGGCATGTGCAGCGTAGAATGCTGCCATCATTTTCAGTGGTTTGGGAAGGTTCTTTGTGGACAGGTAATGTTCAATCAGCCTCAGGTATTCCTTTCCGTGTCTGGTTATCAGCGTGGAATCCACTATGAGGTCCGATATTATGTTTACCACGTCACGGGGATTCTTGAATCCGTGCACCTTGGCAAGGTAGTACAGTACCTCCGAGGTGTTCAAATCTTTGGGATTGATGAACAGGTGCCCGTACTCATGACGAAGTATGTTCTTAACCACTTGCTCATTCTCTTTCAGCACACTCTCCGGTAGATTAACGGAGTTCCAGTCAAAATGCGGCACTCCCTTTTTTATCATTCTCACGGGCAGCACCTTTCCGTACTCGGCACCCACCTCTCCGTTGAGCTTTTCAATGTCAATCATCTGCAATCATCCCCGCAAGGGTTCGCTCATCTTTCTGGTATGCCTTTTCGTCACCCTTCAGTGCGGGAATCCACACGCTCTTCAATCTTCTCTTTGCATTCTCCATTGCATTTTTGAGCCAGTGCTCACTGCTGGGATACAGGGTCTTCGCACTCTCTCTCAGATTAAGACGGTGCTGTAGCGCGTAGAACGAGCCGAAGAACACATCATCGGTGCTCACGCTTTTCCTCCCGTTTATGTATGCCCTTGCCCGGGCAATGCTGGCGGCATCCTTCCACCACCTATGCCCCAATGGCTCGCGAATCGCAGAGCACGGCTCTGTGCGGTACATGCATGTGGAGCAGAGATTGGCCACGTATCTCGGATTCATCACGGCCCTGTCCCCGTACTTGCATGAGGAGAAATAACTGTGCAGGAGCATTAGAACCAATCTCTGGTGCTCTCCAAACTCTATGCGCTTTTCATCATCCCATATTTTTTTCATGTCCCTCGCATTCAGCACGCTTCTCACCTTCTTTATGTCCGGTGTGCTTGGAAGCATATCAAATATGCGCTCTGGGGGCATGCTTCTAATATTCACCGCACCTGTTATGCGGTCCATCAGCGCACGGGGCACTTCCACAGAGCCAGCGTCAAAGGGATTTGCATCCAGAATTGCCACGTAGTCCTCGGTGTGGAACTTCTTATCTCGCAGCGAGACGAAGCCTTCGGAGAACAGGCCCAAGAAGGTGTTGTAAACCCTGTAATTTCCTCGCTGGAACTCGTTTACGAATTTAAAAGGCGAGGTGACAATGCTTCTTGGCTCTATCTTCTCCTCGCCCTTCATAAGCTCCGCCACGTGTATGTGGAAGAAAACATCGTAAACTGTGAGCTCGTCCATGAGCTGAACCACCGGCATGTCCTCTGGGTCGTAGCCAAAGAATATTCTGCCAACGAGATATGAGTAAAGAGACTTGCCGAATCCGTAGGGTCCGAGAAGCAGGAACTTTCCGTTGCGAATCAGAGGTATTATTTTGAGTATTTCGTCGTTCACCCCGTCAAACACGTACCACCTTTCAAGCTCCTCTATGCCTTCCAGATACTTTTCTCTAAGCATGCATGAAAGTATGGCACGGTGGTTAGATAATCTACCCACGAAACTTGGGCGCAAAAACTAAATACAATCAGATTCGCTTCAAATACTCCCACTTCTTCTTCGCCTTCTCGTCCAGAATCTCGGTGAGAAGCTTCTCAAATAGTTCCTCGGTGGTGGGCACTTTTTTCTTCTTCTTGAGAATCATTTCACTCCCTTCATCGGAATTATGCACAGGAACTTCATGTCCTCTTCCCCATCGTTCACGTACCAGTGCGGCACATCTGGAGGAACGTACAGGAAATTTCCCTCTCGGACCCTGACCTCTTCCTCTCCTGCTCCTATTATTCCCGTGCCTGAGAGTATGTATATCTCATGCTCCCACGGGTGCTGGTGCCTCGCAATCCTCCCGCCGGGCTTGAGGGTGAAGAGCCGCATGGCGTAGTTCTCAGCGCCCTGCTCCTTTGATATGAGCCACTGAATATACGTGCCGCTGGTTCCTTCCATCTTCACCTCTTCCCGCTTCACATCATCAACATGCCCTACGTACATGCCCTCTCCATCGTTCTTTGCTATAAAAACGTTTTCTCCTATTGCTTTTTTAACCTCATCAACAACTTCATCCTCGTTAAGTATGTTCATTTCTTCGTCGTAGATTATGTAATGCAAATTCTTCAATCTTGAATAGCCCTTATTGTACGCGCTCTCAATACTGCCATAGTGCTTGTAACTACTTCTCTTCACCTGAAACCCAACGCTCCAGTTATGGCCCTCAACCACCATGTCCACTCCCGCCTTGTCGCTCTTCAAATTCACGGTTTTTACAGCGGCCTGAATTCCCAACTTGGACAGAATTCCCTCCAATTTCCGTTTCACAACCTCCTCAGCCCGCAATCCCCTGAAATTTCTCTCCACTATTAGCTCTCTTATCCAATCCACGCAGTCATCAACAGTTACGTTGTAGTATTCGGCGGACCTTCTTATCACTTCTCTGTCCTCCGAATCCACGCCCCTCCCGTAGGACCTGTATTCAGGGAGATCTTCAGGATTGGTTATCCACTCGTATAATCTCTCACCTAAAATTCTGCAAACTTCCTGAAGGGACAGGTTGTACTCTTCCCTACACCTCCTGTCCAACCATCTTTCCCATGCCTCCTTTGTTATCTCTTCAACATTGTTTTCAAATTCCTTTGCCTCTCCCTGCAAATAGAGAAACTTCTTTCCATTTATCTTCGTGGTGGTCAGATTTCTGTAACCCGCTTTGTTAGCGACCATGTTCAGGAGAAGCTCCTTACTTCTCGTTATATTCCCGTTCAAGTCCGATTTTTTGAAAAGCTTCATACTCCTCACCCAGATAGATTTGTCCAATCAACTCGTTTATTTTTTCTTCCACATTCTCGCCACTCTCAGCCGCCTTAGACAGCTTGGTTATTTCACTTACTCTTTTCACTTTCACAGGTATTCTATTCGTTATGAATGAGCAGATGTTGTTGGTGAGCTTTGCTCTGTTTAGAATGAAGTTCCAGAGATAGAAGTTGATTACTTTTGAGTTGAGCAGTGCCATGAGGTAGTGTTTGTTCACTTTAATCTTCGGTTTTATGACCACGGCGGTGCCATCCGCCACCATGCCTTTGGGCTTGATGGCAACTTCAAATCTGTTGGAAAAATTAGGAGAGATGAGCGCTGTTTCGTTCATGTGCTCCACCAATCTCTTCCTCTTTACGTAATCCATGCTCACATAGCGCCCGGAAATGAGGTTTATTCTGTATGGGTCAATGTCCTTGGCCCCCACGCATGGCACCTCTCTTTTTGCTGAGTAATCCCTGCGGCGCGGCTTGCCCTGAGTTGAGTCAATCACGCCCAATCTCGCACCTTGGTTCATTTTCCTGAAGAATCTCTCAAGCTCAGGGGTGAAGTAGAGCATGAGCAAGCCCATCTTTCTGCAAAGCTCCTTTGGAAGGTACCCTTTAAATGATGGGAACTTTCTGGACGTTGTTAAACATACCCCTTGCTTGTTCCCCTTTTCGTAAAATAGCTCAACCATCTCAAGATTCACGTGGGGCTTGAACGGATTGCCGCTGTCAATGATCATGTAGAGACTCACATCGTTTAGGAGGAAATCTATCAGAGTTCCAAATTCTTCTGTTCTGGTGATTCTGTGGGGCACGATCATTCCAAACACGCCCTTTGGTTTGAGAATCTTGTATCCAAGTTCAATGAAAAGAGATGCTATGTTTTTTGACCCTTTTTTCTTATCATCGCCAGAGGCGGTTCTGTACAGTTGCGTCACGATGCTCTTCTCACCCTCGCCCATTATGTTGCCGTACGGTGGATTGCCCAGCACCACATCAAAGCCGCCTAGCTTGAACACATCTGAAAACTCATAGACCCAGTGAAAGGCCTTCAATTCTCTAATCTTATCCCTGCTTGTACCAACAATTTTGCTTAGTATCTCGTGCCCATACTCCTTCGCCGCATCTGGCAGGTAATTCAGTATGCTTTCCCTCTCTGGCATCTCGTAGGGGGTCAGCCCGATTATTGCGTTTCCACTTTTCAGATTCAATTTAGGAAATTCATATCTCAAAAACGAGGGCTCTTTCATTGCACTCATGGTGATGATGAGTTGCATCTTTGCAACGGAGATGGCATCTGCCTCCTTGTCAACTCCGTAAATGCTATTGCTCAGCACTTTAATGTAAATGTTCTCGTTCATCTCCTCATTCATAGCGCTTAAAATCTCAGATATTCTGTCAATCAGAATGTTGTATGTGTGCGCCAAAAAATGCCCTGCTCCGCATGATGGGTCCACGACTCTAAGATTGAAAATGTGAGTGAGCATATCTTCCATATCCTCTACGTTTCCCTCCGCAATCAGGTGCTCAAAATCCCTGTATTTCATCATTTTTGCCTTCTCATCAATGACACGTCCAACCGTGTTGTTCACGATTGTCTCAACGATGTCTGGTGGAGTGTAGTACACGCCACCCCTTTTTCTATCTTCCATCTCTCTCAGCCCCTCGTAGAGGTCCCCCAAAATGGCGCCCATAATGTGGGGGTTTGTGCCATCGCAGGCTATCTTCAACACTCTTTTAAGCTCTCTATCGCAATCTTTTAACGCCGCAAAATCATCAAAATCTTTGAGGGAATTGAGAACTGGAAAATTCGTTTTGTTTTTAAGTTTTTCACTTATGCTCAGAATCTCATTTGCCCCCATTGGTTCGTCAAATCTCGCATCCACGACATCTTCATTTGCTTTCAAAATGGAACATAGGAAAATGCCCTGAATGACCAGTGCCGCTGAAAATCTCTCATCTCTGAATTTGCATTTTTTAACGAATTCTCGGGTTGCCTTCGCAATCCTCTTTGATTTTTCCATTCTCGGATTCATGGAACCTTGCACACATGCATCATCATCCTTTTAATTCTTTTTGAGATT
>CAYRMJ010000035.1:0-14025 GCA_964425415.1 uncultured Thermoplasmata archaeon
CAAAGATGGGTTCAAGACTGCTGGTTCAGAGCATAAGGAAATGGGCAATGCACAATGGAATTGACGTGGACAAGCCTTTGGAGCCTATGAATCTAAAAATTGAGGAAATTGAACTATAGCTCTTATTTTTTGAAATAAAAATTTATAATGATGTTGCATGTTCTCATATAAATGATTCGCAGATTCGTAAAATGGCTTGAATCACTGGGTATTCCCGTATGGTTATTTTTAATGTTCATAGTTATTTTTAGCAGCATTCGCATATATTTAGAGATGATCTTTTTTCACATCAACAAATTAAGTATTTTGCTTTTTACTTCTAAACTTTCTTACTTTTTGATGACTTATCTCTTTGTTTTTCTAATGCTTAAAGCAATCACAGATGAGAAGATGGATAGGATTTCTTCTGCCCTGTCCTTTTCGGTACCATTTTTGATCGTTCCACCCATTGTAGATCATTTTGTATTTAGTAGAAACGTGCCATATACATATCCAACAGCAAGCACATGGGCCAACATGGCGCTCACATTCTTTCAGAGCAATCCAGAGAGCATGTACAGAGGGCATCAAATTGAGTTTGCCATTTTTATAGCACTTCTTGTAATCTACATATACGGCAAAATTCAAGCGAGAAGAGTAAAGAAATTCTCTCTGGCGGTTTCAGCGACCTTCTTTATATATATTGCGATATTCGTTTTAGCAACTCCTTCTATCTGGATAATATACCCATTCATTGTGCCTTCAACAACTCCTGTGGGTTTTGAGTCAAATTTCAGTTATATCGCTTACAATTTCATAGCTATACTGATAGGTTTTCTCTCTTTTTGGAGCACCATCATACTTGAGAACCCTCACAAGGTAATGACTCTTTTAAGGGATGCATCTCCTCCCCGAATAGTGCATTTTTCCCTCATGTTCGTTTTAGGATTCTTCATTCAAGTAAGCAAAGTGAATAGCATATCAGATATTTTATGGAAAGGCAATGTTTTCATACTTTTGATGGGCATATTTTCTGCCGCATCTGGATGGGCGTTTGTGGTGGCAATAAACAATTACTACGATAAGGAGGAAGATGCAATAACCAATAAATACCGTGGATTAACTAGCAACAAATACACGGAAATAAATCTCAAAAGCTTTGCCATATTGTCTGTTGCCGCAGGAGGCTACACGGCAATAATTTTAGGACCTTGGCCATTTATATTTTATGCAATATTCGTGCTGCTGGGATTCATATATTCCTATCCTAAAATACACATGAAAAAGTATGGAACTAAGACCATAATAATTGGGCTTGGATCAGCGGTGCTTTTTGGAATGGGCTATGTAACGCCATGGGTACCTAATTTAGTACCGATAAATACTGTTTTCTGGATTTACTTTGTAATTCTTTTCATAGTTTTCTCCGCAGGAAGCGCCATGAACGACCTCAAAGATTATGAGAGTGATGTGAAAAACGGCATAATTACCATATTCACAGTGTTCGGGCGTGAGCGAGGTAAAAAAGTGGGAGCGATTCTATTAGTTGTTGCATTTTCTTTGCCTTCAATACTTGCTCCTATTTTAACTCCCGTGTTCGTTAGCCTTGCAGTTTTGGGTGCTGTGCTCATAATTAAAGAGAGAGTTTTATTCATATACTTCGTGTATTTTGCAGAGTACTTCTTACTTCTCTTCTTTCACACGCTCTAAAATGCGGGGGTGGGATGAGTAACCACATTTGGGGTTGCGAGTCAATCCCCCAATGAGCGTAGCGAATGCGGGGGGTGGGATTTGAACCCACGAATCCCTTCGGAACCGAATCTTAAGTCCGGCCCCTTTGGCCTAGCTCGGGAACCCCCGCATTCAAAGGTTAATTGCCTTGTGTAATTTAATCTTTTCACTTTCTAAACTTTTTAATATCTAAACTTTATGCTCAAATCATGAAAATAGCCACGGATATGTGCGATGCCCTCCCTATTCTTAGTGATTTTCTTCCAGAGCATGAAGTGGAGTGCATTGATAATGTGAATGACGCAGAAGTTCTCATATTTCTTCACTGGAATCGTGTTAAAAGTTATATCTCTCGTATGAAAAATTTAAGACTGCTTCAAGCGCTCACCGCAGGAGTGGACCATATTCCCATAACAGAAATTCCAAAAAATGCGTATCTATGCTCAAACGCCGGTGCAAATGCGTGGGCTGTTGCAGAGCATGCCTTCTCTCTAACAATGGCAGCTCTTAAAAAGATTGTGTATAGAGATAGAAAAATGAGAGATGGAGAGTTTCCGCAATTGATTGAAAGTAGGCTTCTGCGAGGAAAAAAAGTAATTTTGGTAGGTTTCGGTCATATTGGAAAAAATATAGCTCGGATGCTTGAGCCATTCAAAGTGGAGATAATAGCAATTAACAGAAGCGGAAAGTACAATGGTGAAATAAAAATTAGTGAAATTATGCCCATTTCAGAGATTGATAAAGCACTTAAAATGGCGGACATAGTGATACTCTGCCTTCCACTAACTTCAGACACAGAAGGCATTATAAATCGCCGCCGATTAGAAATTATGAAGAGTGATGGTATATTGGTAAATGTATCTCGTGGAAAGATTGTGGTTGAAGAAGATTTATATGAGTTTTTAAAGGAGAGAAATGAATTTGTTGCAGCTTTGGATGTATGGTGGAAGTACGGTGCAAAATTCAAACAAGACTATCCATTTGAAAAGCTGGATAATGTTATACTAAGTCCACATTGTGGAGGAGTTTACGAAAATTGGGTTGTGGACTCTTTCAAGCATGCTTCTGAAAATGTTAGAAGATTGGAAAAGGGCGAAATATTGAAAAATGTGGTTAAAAAGCCTCAGGAATAATCGTGCCATAACTCCTGAAAATATTTTTCATACTGTTGAGCTACTTCCTTGCTTTCAATCAACGCATTTGCCTCGTGATTGTAATTTAAAGCGCTCTGGCTCCAGTTTGTTGAACCCACGATAACTATTCTATCATCAATTATAACAAGTTTATCGTGTGTTGTTTGATTGCTCCAATCAAACTCAACCTGCACTTTATATTTTTTGAAATATGCTGACCAGTTTTTCCCGTATTCAATTAGTTTGTCATATTTGTAATTGCCGTAACTCCACCCATTTTCAAGTATGACTTTCACATCCACACCTCTTTTGGAGGCGTTTGTAAGCGCTCTACCCAATTTTGAAACTTTATGATAATCGGTGTTAGGATTGCCGTACCATACTATCTCAAACATAACTATATGAATGCTCTTTTTAGCATCATTAATTTTTTCAATGACCACTGGATAGTACTCCCTATCATTTAGAGCCATAATTTTTGTGTTATTTGACACAATTATTGTTTCATGATTTGCAGTTTGTGTTTTCATCATTTCAGCAGACATAAAACCTGCTGCAAATGCCAACATAACAGCTAGTGCGAACACAGCTCGGTTGTTCATAAGCACCCAAATTCAGGCGTTTATTTAATTGTTTTTGCATAAACCACATATTCTCCAATATTCTGAAGATACGAAAAAGTTCCTGTGATTTCCACATATCCCTTTGGTATCTCTGTCACCTCTGCGTACACGCGTATGTGGTATTTGCCGTTTGAAATTAACATATATACTCCGTAGTCGTATATTCTTGCATGAACGCATACATCATCTCCTGTGTATTCCTTTATTTGGGATATGTTCACAACATTGCCGCATTTAACGAGGCTTGCATTTTTGATGATAAATGATTTATTTTTCACGAATACTGTGAAATATGCAGATCTCTCTCCAACATAATCGGCATTTAATTTTGCATGAATGAACCCTGTTGAGTCTGTTAAATTTAGATACTCCATCTTTGTGTAGTTAATTATCCCTGTAAATCTAACTCTGAATCCAACGAATTTTTCTGGATTTGCTAAAAGCACAGGAATTGAGGTATAAAGCTCATGCTTAATGACTTTTATATCCTCTTTTGAGGACACTTGCAATTCAAAGGATTTTCCATTCTTTGTCAATATTCCTGAAACAGAAACTTCCATACCGGGATATATATTTGCCTTAAAATCTGCAAAAACCATTACATTATCTTTAAAATCTTCAGTGAGCAAGAAGCTGGTATGCTCATTGCGGGAATTAACTCTCCATGCCACTCCTTGTATTTCCACATACTGACCAACAAAAGCACTACACTGCGAGATATGTATTTTCACAGGAGGGACATTTGATTCATAGGCGTAAAGAGATACTAGTGCTGTCACAATCGCCAAATTTAGATAGAGAAGTTTTTTGGAATCCATGCTCTTTACCTCAAACATAAATCAAAATAAAAATGTTTTTGGCAAATAAACAGAAAAAGAAGTGTAATCAATGCCTACGGCGCCATGTGTATAGCATGAGGGCTGCTATGATCACTATTATGGAGAAAGGTGTGAACTCTGGCACCGCAGACATATTGATGTCTATCTCAACGGCATTGGATAGCGTTCCTGATGCTGTGCCGGACATTTCTGAGGTTCTTGCATTCACTTCAACATCATCTCCTGCTATTCCGTTATAAGTATATACGTCGTATCTGCCTGATGAGTCTGTGGTTGTTTTGTATGATATTCCAAGGGTGGTGTCGTTGACCCAAACGGTAGCTCCGCTTACTGGAGTGCCTGATGAGTCTTTAACATAGCCGTATATATGATACTGCGGAATACCCGCTTTTATCTGTATGTCGTCAAAGTAGAAACCGGGGAAATTATTTACATATTCGTCACTCTCAAAATAGAATATAAATCGCACCTTGTGTCCGAGCAAATATCTGTTCAGCTTTGGATCGTGGATCGCAGATGTGTTGAATGTTTTCAATACCCACCCTCCAGAGTTTCCGCCAAAGATGTATGTGTTATTTAATCCTTGGTCAGATGCACATTTTCCGTCGTATTGACTTGCATTGTTATTGTAATCAAGAAGCCACCAAGCGGAGCTGGAATCGTTCATAAAAGCCATGGTAACGCCATCCCACATTCCATCACTATCTGCCTCAAGATCGTACCATGCGTAGAATGATAGAGTTACCCATGTGGCATTTGTAAGGTCAATCCACGGGGTAATCAAAGCATCCACATGGTTGTTCACCCCGTAGTTTCCGTTTAAAACAGTTCCTATGAGCTTTGAACCTGAATGAGCAGATGAGGGACCAACATTGCTTGGAGTACCCCATTGCCATATTGAAGTTTCCGTATTATGCGAGGAGTAATTGTACGCATCCACGTTCCAGTTATAGAGCGTGTTTGAATTATCATTTTGCTCAAAATCATTTTTGCCAGTAAGTGTGAATTCATAAATACTGCTCCATGCTGTATGTGTCCCATCCGTCATGTGCACTTTAAAGTAATATGTTATCTGTGGCGTTAAATTCTGAATTGCAAACTCATGGTATGTGGATGCTGCACTTTCTTCTGGAGTTTGCATGTTCATGTGGTTCGGGCCTATTCCGTATTTAATGTACGCCTTCACACTCTGCGATGTGGTGAAATTGATAACCGCTTCCAAATGATTGTAAATATGCATGGTTGTTATTGAAATTGATGATACTGTTGTTGTGGTTGTCACACTATCGCTCTTTGAGGAATCACCTTCGCTAACTGCGGTTACTGTCACATCCTGAGAATCCCCGTTGTTTGCGCTGCTGGGCGCGGATACTGTGAGTGTAACTGTGGTGCTCGCTCCTGCATCTAGTGTAACTTTATTGCTGGATAAACTTGCAGACCATCCTGCTGCAACGGAGGAGGTGCTCAAATCAAAAGTATCCTGCAATGTGCCGGTGTTTTTCACGGTTATGGTATAATCCACGCTATGGCCAGGCTGCACATTCTTTCCTGAGGAATCTACGGTGAGATGCACTCCATACCCATTCACCGTCACACTTGTGCTTGCAGAGTTATTTGTCTCATTTTTCTCATGTACTATGTTGTCAGGATCTGCGTAAGCAATGATGGTATGTGTGCCCGCATGTCCAGTGGTATCCCAATGGATCTCAACATTCTGACTGCTACCAGCGCCTAAATTTCCAACGCTCACATTTCCAATATGGGTTGAAGATGATACCGAGTCGTAGTAGAAACCAACATACACATTATTTGCATTTTCATTTCCCACATTTTTTACTGTGGCATAAATAGTTAGAGTATCTCCTTCATTTACAGAAGTTGCTGATGTGCTTATTCCAGTTATCGTCAAATCAGGCGCGTTTCCCGGGTTGATGGTTAAATTTAGCGAAAGACTGTATGTTAAGTTACCCCAGTGGCCAGTTGTATGGTTATATGAATACCCGGTGAACAGAAATGTGTATGTTCCCGCGGGTGTGGAAGCGGTAGTTGAAATTGTAAGTGTAATACTCTGAGAACTTCCATTGCCCTGTGGGTGTACATAATTCACATTGGTACTTGCACTTGCATCCGTTGGCAATCCACTTACTGTGAAATGCCCCACATCGCATGTCCACATGTACGGAAAGCTCACATCTATACTGTATGTGGCTGACTGTCCCTGAGTTATTGTTTTTGAAGAATCAG
The DNA here is from genome assembly GCA_964425415.1 of uncultured Thermoplasmata archaeon. Taxonomy (GTDB): domain Archaea; phylum Thermoplasmatota; class Thermoplasmata; order Thermoplasmatales; family Aciduliprofundaceae; genus JAADDK01. The sequence goes on from CAYRMJ010000035.1 coordinate 6,550, forward strand.
CAGTTGTAAGTTTAAATCCAATATCATGAACAAGCTCCCATGCGTTAGGCACGCCCCACCCCGTGGCAAGGTCCCAGCCAGTGCGAGCATCGTATTCAGTTTCTCCATTGTGATAGCCGTTTGGTGTTTCAGTTACATCAAAGAATGGTGGAGAGGATGAGTACATATTGTTGTTGTAAAAATCGTTGCCCAGTTGATAAATAGTGGGTAAGAAATATCCAAATCCATGGTTTGAGACTCCATACTGTACCCCAACATAAGCGGCCATCTCTGCAATCATTCCTGCAACTACTGGGCATGCAACGGAGGTTCCGCCTATTCCACTCCATTGATTGTTTCCACTTCCGTCACTCAAATAAACAAGAGTATCTTCCGCCATTGCGGCTATATCCGCGGTTGCTCTTCCATGCTTTCCCGTGCTTCCTATTATATTATCTACGTAAACCTTCTGGAACCACGGCTCTGTATAGTTTGAGCTCACACCACTCTGCGTTCCCCAGTCATCGTTGCTTCCTCCCGGGCCATTTCCATTTGCTCCAGAACCGTTATCATACCATACATGCTCATCAGATCTTGGATTTGAGATATTGGTATTGTAACCCATAGTGGCTTCATCATTGATGGAAGTTATATCATAGCCGTTGGGAATTGGTGTTGTACCCCCAACTGAGATTACACCGAATGTTGATTGAGCATCTATAGCCGGATATCCGGGTGTGTCTGTGTCTCCATCATCGCCACTTGATGCGAGAACTGTGACACCCATGGCATTTAGGGCTTTGATATCGTTGTCGGTGGATGCATCTCCAGTATAATCTCCACCCCCCCATGAATTGCTAACAGCTACCAATGTGGCACTTGAATCTGAGGCAAGAGTGTTTGCTATGTAATCATACTCATTGTCAGGGAAGTTGCTCTCTCCCGGACTTCCTCTGTAGTTAGAATTAGTATTACCCGGCCCATACACACAGTATGCATCCACTCCCGGTGCTAGTGTACCCACCATCTCCAAATCCAACTCATTCTCTTCAGAAACACTACCATCAGTATTAGTTCCAGGAGATACAGTACCTGAGGTCCCATGCCAATGAAGCGTTGAATTTACTCCTAAATTTTGAATCCACGAAGGTATAACATGACCATAGTAATATCCAATAGCCTTCGGGTCAAAGGGTGCTGTTTGATCTCCATTGGAATCCGTTCCTTCCCAAAGCACCGTTGCAACTCTCAATCCCGTGGCGAATATGTGCTTGGTGCTTGCGGAACCATCAGGTGTGTTGTTGTACAGTTCATATACTCTGTACATTCTTGCCACATCCGCACCTGTTAGCCAATCGGTGCCACTGGAGGCATGATAGTAATGAATATGAAACGCCCTTGCATTTGTAAGTCCATCAATTCCAGCTATGTACGGAGCAAATTCTGAAGGAACTTCGGGAGGATTCATCGCAGCAAAATATGTGCTGAGATAATGAGGATTTCCAATATTTTTAAAGTATCCCATTTTTACGTTCAAAAGCTTAGATATGTTTCCTATGGTATCGTAGACTGTTATTGAATTATGGAGAGTGTAAGTGTACTGCACATGCACCCCATTTTCCTTAATCCACTTTACTATTTTTTCATAAATGCCATCAGGCGGTGCAAAATTTGCTTTAAAGTCTTGGTACTTCATAAATTTGTGATATAGCGGTGAACCTTTTGTGTTCACACCTTTTAAAAATTCATCTAAATATACTTCATTTCTCCATTTCAGAGAAAACGTAACATATATTTTCTCATGGGGATTAGCCATTTTTATGAATTGACCATCTTTTAGAACATTTTGGTTAAATCCTCTTGTTATTGGCACTTCAAACCCATGTTGTGGGTTTTTAGGTATGGCAAAGTACAATGCACTTAATGTTATGATTGCAACAACTAAAAAAGCAAAAATTGCTGTTGATTTTCGCCATTTGTTTCTCTTTTCTATTTTGATTACTTCTGTTTTTACAATCAAATTCTTTCTCATTGTTTCACCACCCAGTTATAAGATACCAATGTAGTTATATACTACAAAATCTCCTATTTAAAGATACCTATAATTTGCGCCACTGATTTGAGAATCAAATGAAAAGTGAGTTTTCAGTAAATTTTTTATTTGAATCATTATATCCCAAAATTATGAGGCGGTTGGTGTTTGTGTGGGTTATAACAATAGTGATATTGCTAGTAATTCCAACGCAGGCACCAAATGCCCAGTCACATAGTACGTTAGTCAAAGGCATTGAAAGATTACCCATAAGAATCAACAGCGATGCAGATTTCACAAGTAGTAACGGGGTTGTGGGTGGAAATGGAACAGCAAATGATCCATATATCATAGCAGGATGGGTTATAGATGCAGGCAAAGCTCGTTCAGGTATTTATATAGGTAATACCACTAAATATTTTGTGATTAAGGACTGCAAGATTTACAATGCCACCGGCTCATTTTTGCATCCCAAGAATGCAGTAGTGCTTTCCAATGTTACAAACGGTAGCATAATCGCATCAAGTGTTTGGGATTCTTCTGATGGTGTGTATATTAAAAATTCTAAAAATGTCGTTTTGGAGAATAACAATATAACCTCATATAACATTGGTATCTACATTGACTCATCCAAAGTAATTATTCGGAGTAACATAATTTTGCATAACGATAGAGGGTTGCTACTGTATAGAAGTGTAGGAAGCGTGATATACAACAACACTTTCAAACTCAATTGGAGGGGTATTGAGATAAGGGATGGATCGTTAGGTAATATAATCTATGGAAACAGATTTTATGGTGACGGTATTACTTTCATTGCTGATAAAAATGTTTGGACTGGTCAGGATATAGCCTATAACAATACAGTGGATAATAAGCCAATTTACTATGTTCGCAATGCAGATATGAATAATCAAACAGTGCCCCGTGGAGTGGGTGAGGTAATAGTTGCCAATGTATCATGGCTAAAGATAGAGAATCTAAAGCTAGGTAACGTTACCGATGCAATTCAAGTTAGTTACTCTTCAAACATTACGGTAAGAAATAATACATTCAGGTGGATTGGTGAATATGCGATATGGTTATGGAAATCTAACCACATAACTATTGAAAACAATACTGTGATGCATGTGAAATTTGCCGGCGTTTCACTTTGGGTATCATCCAACAATACAGTGGCAAACAATACTATAAAATGGGCTGGTCATTATGGGTTAGAAGTGTACTATAATTCAAATTATAACATACTGAGAAACAACACATTGCTCCATGGACATAACATCGGAATTTCTATAACTGTTCATTCTCAGGGCAATATGGTAATCTATAACTTAATTGCTGATTTTAGGTATTATGGGTTGTATGTTTCTTATTCCTCTGGAGAAGTGATTTACGGTAATGCGTTATATTACAACAATGGTGCAGGCGATAGATATCGCAAATATCATGTTCAGGCCTATGACGATACTCACAAGAATAATGAATGGAATACCACAGAAGGTGGAAACTACTGGCATGATTGGGCAAACAACAATAATTCAAATGATCAGAATGATGATGGAATCGTGGATTGGCCATATCGCCTTGATGGCAAAGATGATCTAGGAAGTAAATTTGCTAAGGATAAGCGACCATTAAAACATACTTTTTATCTTCTTGCGCCACTTCCTCCACGGAACCTCAATGTTAAAGCTGGAACAAACTATGTGCTTTTGACATGGGATCCGCCGAGGGGCAATGGGAGCTCATCACTTAGAGGCTACGCTATATATCGGAATGGTGTTAAAATAGCCACGGTTGGAAGTGAGGCAACGGACTACAATGATACAACCGTTGTAACTGGCAACACTTACTATTACTATGTTACCGCCATAAGCGGGGTCGGGGAAGGTGATCCAAGCAATGCAGTGCAAGCCACACCGAATGAAAATGTGCCTGAGATAAATGCAGATGCTTTTGTTGTGATTTTCACTCTTGTATTTTCTTTTTTTGTCTTGCGCAGGAAAATTAACTAATTCTCCAAATTTTATTTTTACTATGGGACATATATGTGTCCCACGATAATGTTATATAAATCATTACCATTCTCGCATAAAAGGTGATTCAATGAGGCTTGAAGAACATCCAGTTATTGATTTCAAGAGGAGAAGAGGAAAAAAAGTGACAATTTACTTTGAAGGGAAACCTATTGAGGCTTACGAGGGCGAGCCCGTTGCGGAAGCGCTGCACGCCGCAGGCGTGAGGGTTATGAACTATGCGCCCAAAACCGGGCGTGCCAGAGGGCTGTTCTGTGCAATCGGCAAGTGCTCCTCCTGCCTTATGAAGGTCAATGGCATACCGAATGTGCGCACATGCATAACTTTGGTGGAAGATGGTATGAAGGTTGAGAGGCAGAGAGGTCTGGAGCCTTTGCCCAGGGATTATCGGCCACCAAAGTGGAAAGAGGCAAAGAGGATTGAAGCGGATGTAGTGATAATCGGCGGAGGTCCCGCAGGACTCATGGCCGGAGTGAAGGCGGCGGAGCACGGGGCCAAGGTTGTTCTTATGGATGAGAATCCGATGTTGGGTGGCCAGCTCGTTAAGCAGACGCACAAGTTCTTCGGCAAGAGAGCTCAGTTCGCCGGGGTGCGTGGTGTGAAAATCGCCGAGATAATTTCGGAGGAAGCGAAGAAGAAGGGTGTGGATATTCATCTGGAAACCTCGGCAATAGGACTGTTTCAGGATGGGGATAAGAGGCTCGTTGCCGCCGTGAAGAAGAATAAAGAGTTGGTGGAATTCGTCGGGAAGGCGGTGATTGTAGCCACAGGTGCCATGGAGAAGATGATTCCATTTGAGAACAACGATTTGCCCGGCGTTTATGGCGCTGGAGCCATACAGACCCTTATGAACACCTATGGCATAAAGCCCGGAAAGAGAGTTCTGATAGTCGGTGCGGGTAATGTTGGGGTTATCCTCGCATATCAGCTGCTTCAGGCTGGCGTGGACGTGGTGGCTGTGGTAGAAGCCATGCCAAAGGTTGGTGCCTACTTTGTGCACGCTGCCAAGATTCGCCGTCTCGGAATTCCAATTTACACCCGTCACACAATTCTCCGTGCCGAGGGCGAGGAGAGAGTGGAGCGCGCTGTGATTGCAAAGTTAGATGATAAATGGCAGCCCATTCCTGGCACAGAGAAAACTTATGATGTGGATATTATTGCACTTTCCGTGGGGCTCAGGCCCAGCATAGAGCTACTGCATCAGGCAGGTGCTCAGGCTCTGTTCGTGAGGGAGCTGAGCGGCTATGTGGTGCGCCATGATGAGAGAATGGAAACAACGCTTCGCGGAGTGTTCGTTGCAGGAGATTCCTCCGGCATAGAGGAGGCAACCACAGCCATGCTTGAAGGAAAGTTAGCGGGAATTGCGGCGGCACTTTTCGTTGGAAAGGCCGATGTGAAGAAGGCGATGGATGAGATGGAATCCGTCAAAAGAGATTTGGATGAGTTCAGGAGCGGGCCATTTGGCCAGAGAAGTAAAATTGGTGAAGAGAAGGTGATGATAAAATGAGCGATGAGTACCTTTCAAGGGGATACCTCACGGTTGAGGAACTTAAGGAAATGACACCCATGCCCTCGGAGGATAGATTGAAGAAGAAGCCGGTGGCGGTGCCAGAGTGCCCGCAGGAGATTCCGTGCACTCCGTGCTCTGAGATATGCCCGGTGGGCGCGATAAGCATGCCCACTCCCAACGACAGACCGGTGGTGGATTACGAGAAGTGCATTGGCTGCTCGCTGTGTGTTCAAATCTGCCCGGGACTGGCATTCTTCATGATTCATTACCGTGGCGAGGTTGCGAGGATAACGATGCCCCATGAACTTCTTCCAATACCAAAGAGAGGAGATGAGGTCATTCTCCTGAATCGCAAAGGCGAGGAAGTTGGTACTGGCAAGGTTGTGCTCGTGATTCCCCGTGAAAAGAGCGTGGGTGATACTCCTGTTATCACGGTGGAAGTTCCACTCAATCTCGCGTGGGATGTTCGCGCCATACGAGTTAAGGAGGCGAGAGAATGACCGACAAGAGCAAGATAATCATATGCCGCTGCAACGAGGTCACACAGAAGGAAATTGAAGACCTCATAGATCAGGGCATCACGGACATTGAGATGATAAAGAGAATCACGCATATCGGCATGGGCCCCTGTCAGGGCCGCACCTGCATCCCTCTGGTTGCAGGCATAATAGCGAGGAAGACCGGTAAGAAGGTGGAGGATATTGAGATTCCAGCCACGCGCATTCCTGTGAGGCCAGTGGCAATGGGCGTTCTGGTGGGTGATGACGATGAAGAGTAAGGTGGATGTGGCGATAATTGGCGGAGGTATCATTGGATTGTACACCGCGTACGAGCTTCACAAGAGGGGTGTGGAGAACATCGCCGTGTACGAGAAAAATTACATTGGCTCCGGCTCCACGTTCAGGTGCGGCACGGGAATAAGGCAACAGTTCGGTGATGAAGCGAATATAAGGATGATGAAGCGCGCGGTGGAAAAGTGGAGCACCGTTGGCGAGGAAATCGGATTTCCGCCGCTGAAAATGGCCAAAACGGGATACCTTTTCCTTCTATACGACGAGGATGAGATGAATAGATTCAAGAAGAATGTGCAGTTGCAGAACTCCTTGGGCGTGCCTTCAAAGATAATATCGCCCGAAGAGGCGCAGGAAATTGTGCCCACTCTTGACATAAGCGAGGTAATAGGCGCTTCGTGGAACTCCACGGATGGCAAGGCGAACCCATTTTTGGCGGTGCACGGGTTGGCGAAGTATCTCCGCAAGAATGGTGTGGAAATCAACGAATATACGGAAGTGAAAGAAGTTGTGGTCAAAGATGGCGCGGTTCGGGGTATCAAAACCTCAAAGGGCGAGGTGCAGGCGGAGCAGGTGCTGAATGCTGCAAATGCATGGGCCAAGATATTCAACGAGAAATTGGGATTGAAGATTCCCATTGAGCCTTACAAGCATCAGGGCATAGTGAGCGAGCCTTTCAAGAAGGGCGAGATAAAGCCCATGGTGATTTCATTCAAGCATGGAGGTGCTTATCTGACCCAGAAGGCCAATGGAGGAATAATAGGCGGAATTGCGCTCAAGTACGGACCCACATGGGACCTCACGCCAACATACGAGTTTCTAAGGCAGATTGCAAAGAACTTCACCCGCATAATTCCGGCGCTGAAGCACATAACAATAATAAGGCAGTGGGCCGGGTACTACGCCGAAACTCCCGATCACAATGCCGCGATAGGCAAGATAAAGGAAATTGAAGGCTACTACCTCTCCGCTGGCTTTTCAGGGCATGGCTTTATGCTCGCTCCTGCGGCTGCGGAGGGCATGGCAGAGCTCATGACGAAGGGCCGCTCCTCTCTCCCGCTGGACTTCTATGACCCGTACAGGTTTGAGAGAGGCGAGTTGAGGGAGCAGGCAGTTCAGATGGGCTGA
>CAYRMJ010000036.1:0-13972 GCA_964425415.1 uncultured Thermoplasmata archaeon
ACAAAGTATCGGTGTGGAAAAAACTAAAAATACAACAAAGGGGATTACCCACCATGAACGTGCAGGACACTTTTGACCAAATTGAAGAGAACATAATGGACCTGTTGGCAAGGATTGATGATGGAGACGAGGCGGCCCTTGAGGACCTGAAGAAGCTCAAAAAGTACATAACTGAGCTATCAGACATGCTGAGCGTGGTTGATGAAAGTGATGATCTTGAGAGCATACGAAAGAAATTTGACGAGCTGAGCAAAAAATTTGATGATTTTCTGATGGCCATAGTGAAGGTGGTAGGATGACCATGATAAGAGATTCACTGAAAATGGGTGAGACAATAGCATTTACAAGGGAAATAGATGGCAGAGACTTGGAGATTTATTACGATGATGCGGAAAACACATGGTACATTGCAACCGATGATAGAGATGAATTCATAAAAGTTGGAACTGATGCAGACCTTGACGAGCTTTACAACATTCTGAAGCACATAGTTGAAAACATCCCTTGGGAGGATCAGGAGTCATGAAAAATGAAGCTTGAACCACAACTCCCTGATTTTGCAAAGGATGCGATAATACACTTCATAAGGGATTTTGTGAAGGAAAGGAATGTGGTAATTGGACTAAGCGGCGGCGTTGATTCCTCTGTGGTTCTCGCTCTGAGCGTCAGAGCTCTTGGCTCCGAAAGAGTGTTGGCGGTGCACATGCCCGATTCCATCACTCCAAAGACAGAGAGTGAAGATGCTAAGCTAATAGCCAATAAGTTCGGTGTGAGCCTCAGAATAGTGCCAATAGATAATGCTGTGAAGGAGATTTCAAAAGTATCTGGAGTGAAGAAAACCGAAACTGTTGGAAATTTGAAAGCGAGGGTAAGAATGAGCATTCTGTACGCCATTGCCAACGAAGAATCAAGACTTGTGGTGGGAACAAGTAACAAAAGTGAGATTCTCACAGGATACTTTACAAAGTACGGAGACGGAGCAAGTGACCTTGCGCCGATAGGCGATCTCTACAAAACGCAGGTGCGCATTCTTGCAAAGGAATTGGAGATTCCCCAGAGAATAATAGACAAAAAACCAAGTGCAAATCTGATGGCTGGACAGTACGATGAGGATGAGCTTGGAATATCCTACGAGAATCTGGACAAAATACTGATGGGCATTGAACTGGGCCTCAATACAAAAAAGATAAAAGAGTTAGCAAATGTGAGCGAGAGGGATATTTTGCGTGTTCTAAATCTTTACAGAGGCTCAAGGCACAAGAGAGTGATGCTCTACATTCCCAAAATAGGCGCGAGAACCGTAAACACCGATTGGAGAGAGTGAAAAATCATATAAGAAACATCTGCGCGTGAGGCACTCCATCTATTTCAATCACGCTCTCCTCATCAATGTACCCTTCTCTGACTGCAATTTCTATCACATGTTTTCCAACTAAATTCGCAATGGTAGCCATGCGCAGGGAATTCAAAAAAGTGGCATCGGAAACGTAAGATTCGTAGTAAAAATCTTTCTTGACTGTAATGTGCAACTCTCCATCCTCATAAGTGTGCCCAAGCACCTCACGATCGCACGCGGCAAGCACTATCTCACCTCGGCGCTTGTACATCTTCATGGCTATCCTATGTGAGGAGCCATCCTCTTTGCCTGTCATAGTAAATCTCACCCTTGGTTGCTATCTTTTCAACCAGTCTGCGCACTTCATCATCATCTGTAATTCCCTCTTCCTTTGCTCTCATGAGTATGTCCCTGTTCTTTGCACCGCCCATTTCCTCAATTAGCTCGCGAATTATGCTCTTTATAATCTTAATTTTGTCTCTCTCGGATTTGCTCATTCCTGCGCTTATCACATCTATGTCCGTGATGCCCCCTGAGCTGGCAACATCCTTCAAAAAGAACTTCACTATCTTTATTGCTCTAAGCGCATCCTCTCTCGTAACAACGTCACTGAGCCGAGCTCGTGCAGACGCTTCAGAAAGCCTGATCATTGCCTCAAGCTGCCTCGGTGTTATAGCAACGCTGTGCGTCTCTTTGAACTTGTTTCTTATTCTGAGGTACTCGTTTTCAATCTCGTTAAGGGCGTCATCGCTCAGCTTAGGAATTATGTTTCTCTTAGCGTAAGACACGTATTTTTTAACCAGTTCCGGCGGAACCTTCTGCACGTGCCTCTTAACCACAGCATCCTCCTCACCCAGCATTATCTTCTCTCCCACAAGGTGCACATTGAGTATGTAATCGGCCATGTCCCTGTCCCTCTTCTCGTTCGGTATGTCCAGAATTTTGAATATTACATCAAATCTGGAGAGCAGAGGTATGGGAAGGTCAATCTGGCTTGCAATGTTCTCATCAGGATCAAATCTCCCGTACTTGGGATTTGCAGCCGCAAGGATGGAGCATCTGGACATGAGAGTTGCGTATATGCCCGCCTTCGTGACAGATATGATCTGCTGTTCCATGGCCTGATAAATAGAATCTCTATCGGTGGTGCTCATCTTGTCTATCTCGTCTATGGCTGCCAGACCCTGATCTGCAAGAACCAATGCGCCAGCTTCCAGTGTCCAGCGCCCGGTATCGTCCTTCACCGCTGTCGCCGTTAATCCCGCCGCGGAGGAACCTTTTCCAGAGGTGTAAATTCCTCGTGGAGCCATCTCGGACATTCTCTGCAATAATTGAGATTTTGCAGTACCCGGATCGCCTACCAAAAGAACATGTATGTCGCCCCTTATCTTCGTACCATCTGGCATCTTCTTCGCAACACCGCCAAACATCTGAAGCACTAAAGCCTCCTTTATTATGTCCATTCCGTAAATTGTGGGTGCTATTGAATCTTTTAGCTTCTCTATTACATCTCCCGAAGTTGCCAGTTCATTTATCGCCTCAATCTCCTCATCTGTGAAGGTATCTGTATCCTCGTACCCTTCCTGCATCTGATCAATGCTGTTCACATCAAGGTACATTTTGAATTCTGTGCTTCTTGTATTCTGAATTCGTATCTCTCTGGCTCGGAGTATGCCATTTAGAATCACCCTGTCTCCCGGCACAACCATTGCTGCCAAATCATCCTTTAAATTTGCGTCTATTCTCTGCGGTTGCTCACCACCCCTCAAATTCTCAGGCATGTCCTGTATTTCTATGCTCTGGTAATCTTCAAACACAGACTCGCCAATCACGAGTTTGAACTTCACTTTTCCCCGCGGTTTGCCGCACGAATCGCATTTATCCGGCTCCTTCAATCTTGCGCCTTCTTGCTCTTCCATGGTTGTTTGCCCACAGTCACTGCACTGAAAAGCACCCACTTTTAAACGGGGCCTTATCTCGCTGGCCCTTCTTATTATTCCCTCTATGCTCACAAATTTACCAAGATGCACTGTTCTAAGCTTTCGTATCTCTTTCACCCTGTCCCTCTCTGGAATTTCAGAGATGCGCAAATGCACATGATAATTAGTTTCTCCGTACTCTCTGAGAGCACGTTCTCCAATCTCTAAATAAATTTCAGGATACTGAAGCAGGTCCTCCGCAAAATCATCATCATAGTTGTCAATATCCCTAAACTTCACAATCAGAGATTTTGTATCAGGATAGCTGTAAATCACATCAAGGAGCTTCCTGCCATACTCCGTTTGTGATAGAAAATCGTGCCAGAGGCCCTTTATCTCCTCGCGGGTGTACTTCATCAAAGCAGCAAAGAGGGGTTGGTATAAAACTTTTTTCCGAACATTTCCAATGCCCCGTATTTTTCCACTGCACCATCATTCAAAGTCAAAGAGTGTTTTTGTTGGTTTTTTGTTATCAAAGCTTCCCAAGTTGCTCTGTTTCTTTCCTGTGAGGAGCTCATCTTCATCAATTCCAAAAACTTCAGTTATGCGTGCGAGTGTCTCTGCAACTCGTCTGGCGTAGTAATGATAATCTGGCTTGTAAGCGAAGGGTCTGCCGGGTATGTACGGCTCAACATCCTGCCTCGTTCCTCTCGCGTTCACAACTATCCACGAAACCTTCATTCCGGGTATGAATTGATAACCCAAGCGCATCAACTTTTTGGCAGCCTGCACATTCGCCATGGAATTTGGATTTTTGTATCTCCGAAAATCACGCACCGTTCTGGATATTACCAGCTTCTCAAGTTCCACCTCGCCCCTCTTTACCTTGGATACTATGTCCTTAGCAAGGGCAATGGCACCCTCTATGTCACCTTCAAGAATGCGCTCAAACACCGCTTTCTGAGATTCGCTTTGCAAATCAAAGGAATCTGTGCGACGAAGCTCGTAGCCCCTCACTATCATCTCACCCCTCATATCCTCAGGCCATACAACTCTACCAACGTATCTCTTCTTGGCACCGTGTGAAAAGAAAGGCTCAAGAACCTTCTCAAATTCCAATATGAGTTGCTCTCTTTCAGATATTCTCTTTGCCATCTCTGTTCCGAATTGAACTGTGCCCTCAAGATTCCCGTGCGGAGACTCAAAGAATATTGAATCGGTGTCCCCGTACACCACTTTTATGCCCTGTGATTCAAGATTGGAAATTATGCTCTTAATCGTCTCCCTCGCAAAGGCAGTTATGCTCTCCCCAATTCGCGGGTCTGTGAAACGGTAGAATGAGGATGCTAAAACCCCATAAAATGTGTTCATCAGTATCTTCACAGCCTTCTGCAAACCATCGTAGTATCTTCGCATATCACCCTCCGATTCTCTCATTTTGCGCTTGAGCTCGTCTCTCTGGCTCATGAGATTCTGCAAAATTCTCGGAATTATGCCCTCCCGTTTCTCCTTTGACAGAAAACGAGCACCGGTGGGACTAACTATATCTCCATCTTCGCTAAGCGTGGTGAAGCAAATATTGTACTTGATGATTATGCTCGGATACATACTTTTGAAATCAAGAACGCATATCCAATGATAAAGTCCCGGCTCAATGGTGTGAACATAACCTCCGGCAATCTTACCCCTCTTTCTCTCCTGTCCCTGAAGTGGCACACCTATGCCGTTTCTATCCGCCTCGCGAATTAGAAGGGAATCCACCCAAGTGGACGTGCCCGAATGAATCACATCGTCTAGTGGAAATTTTGTGACTGTGGCGAGGTCAAGGTACTTATCAATCACTCCTATTTTGAGAAGAATGCGAAGCGCAAGCTCTGCATCCTTTACACAGTATTTTATCACTTCATCCTTCCTGTTTGCCCATTCTTCATCAATGTTTCCACGGTCCACATCCATCTTTCCCTCACCTAAAAGTTCGCGAGATACCGCTTCAAGAGTCTCCTGCTTCAATCTAAGCTCCTTCTTAACTGCCCACCACGCGTCTTCAATTACTCGCCCATGCACGCGCCAGAACTGCCCACCGATGCGCTGAGGTTTGCTTCCGTCACGCCCCAAATTAAGCTCCACACCTATTTTCTTAGCCCGCTCAGTGAGCACTTCCAGATCGTAGCCGTCAATGTTGTACCCGGTTATCACATCAGGATCCTCTCTTTTGACAACCTCCACAAAACCCTGAATGATGTCCTTCTCAGAACCTTCAATGTGCCCAGAGCGAAATTCCTTTCCGTCCCAAATCACATAGCCTATTGTAAATAGCGTCCCGTCCTTTATTGAATTTTCAATGTCAAAACTCATTATGCGAAGAGGAGGCTTGAAATCCTCAACATTTTCCACTCTCTCTATATTCATAACAACATCAACGCTGTACCTATCGTTCATGGCGTAAGTTCCGTAAAATTTAACACAGGAACCCAAATCAAAATCGTATATGAAGCGCTGGTGAAATGGAATGTCTGCCGCAAGCACCTCGCAGAACTCCTGAGCAAATCTGCGATAATTGGGAGTTTTCCACGGTGAAGTTAGTGTGACTTTCACACAATTCCTCCTCTTACCCCTGTACCAGAGTTCAACATCTTCAAGTGAGCGCACTTCTTCATCTTCCGATAATTTTTCAATCAATGTGGTGGGTGGTTCCACAAGGTAAAAATAAGGACGAAATCCGCGATAAAGGCCAACTATGGACCTGCCATCTTCGGTCCTGCCGTACAGTTCAATCACAACCCCATCCTCCTCGCGGGAATATGAGGCGCTTATCAATCTCACTGTCTCCTGCATCATCGCTTTTAATATTTCGGGATTGCTTATAAGGATTGCGTCTGAATATATCTCACAATGAATTAAAAATCAAAATGAGATTCATTTACGCACCAAGGAGAGAAAGTTTCTGAATATTTGCTCGCCATATTCCGTGTGCTCAACCTCCGGATGAAACTGGACCCCGTAAATGGGCTTTGTTGGATGTTTTACAGCCTGATACCTGCAATTTTCAGAATGGGCAAGGGGAATTAGAGGACCTAAATCTTTGATTTCGTCGTTGTGGCTTTCCCATGCGATGAATGATGAGGGTACGGACTCAAACAGCTCATCGTTTTTATCCACAAATATCTGAGTTTTTCCGTACTCTGGGTATTGTGCGGGCCCGCACCTGCCTCCAAAATGCTCGGCGATAAGTTGAGCGCCCACGCATATACCTAAAATGGGCACATCAAGCTCATTGAGATACTCACTTTGCAATCCCAACTTATCCTTCTCATAAAATATGCTCGGAGCGCCGCCAGATAGAACAACTGCATCTACGCCTTTGAACTGTGAAATTGGGGTGGTGTTGGGCACTATCTTCGCGTCCACACCCAAGTACCTGAGCACTCTCCACTCCCTGTGTGTCCACTGCCCACCGTTATCAACCACGTAAACGAGCATATCACATCACTTTGTGATGTCAAAGTCAAGAGCTGATGAGATCTCTTTGTAACGATTTCTGATTGTTACCTCTGTGACACCTGCCACATCTGCAATTTCCTTCTGTGTTCTTGGCTGATTCATCAAGTTGGCCGCTATGTAGATTGCAGCGGCTGCCACACCTGTGGGCCCCTTACCGGAGGTTATGCCCTTTTCATTGGCTAATCTCACAACTTCCTCTGCTTTCACAGCAACATTCTTGTCAAGTTTCAGCTTGCTGCAAAATTGCGTTATGTATGAATTTGCAGTTGTGGGCTTCAAATTGAGATTGAGTTCCTTGGTGAGGTGCCTGTACGCTCTTCCAATCTTCTTTTTGTTGAGCTCACTTGCCTTTGCCACCTCGTCAAGGGTTCTCGGCATACCTATCTTCCTGCACGCTGCATATATGCTGGCTGCCACTATGCTCTCAATGCTCCTACCCCTTATCAGGTTCTTCTCCACCGCTTTTCTGTAAATTATCGCTGCCGTTTCCCGGACATCTTTAGGGAGACCCATTCTGCTGGACACGTTGTTCAACTCCTGCAACGCCACTGATAGATTTCTTTCCGCAGCGTTGCTTACCCTGATTCTCTGATGCCATTTTCTCACGCGATATATCTGTGCTCTGTTCTTATGCGGTATTCTCTTACCGTATGAATCCTTGTTGCTCCACGAAATCTCCGTGGCAAGACCCTTGTCATGAGAGAGAAAAGTCATGGGCGCGCCTGTTCTGGCTCTTGAAGCTTCCTGCTCCTTATCAAAAGCCCTCCACTCCGGACCCTGATCAATGAAAGAATCTTCCAGCACCGTTCCACAATCGGCGCAGTAAAGTTCACCCTTTTCATAATCCCAGATGAGGTGCGTTGAGCCACATTCGGGGCATACCTTTGGCAAATCCTCCTTGGGTTTTTTATTAGCCATATCATCACCTATAAATAACTTGTGCAACCTTTCGTTAGCGGTCATGGTATTTAAAACTTACTGAATACATCCACAAAAACAGTTCCTCAAAATACGAAAAATAAAGGAGAGATGAGATTACAATAACTCGTTCTCGTCCACGGGCATCATCGTGAATCCCGAGATGACCTTCGGGTAGAAGTCTGTGCTCTTCTGGGGCATGCGCTCCAAATTTTTTGCTACCTCCAAAACCTTCTCTGGTGGCGTTGGATTCATGAGGAATGCAACCTTCGCCTCGCCGGAATCCACCTTGGCAATGGCATCCTCAATCCACCTTTCGTAGATTATATCCTCGTCAATCTTCGGGTTCTCCACCCCCATGCTCTTCATTATGACTTCTCGCAGCACCACCGCATCCAGACTTCTGTAAGATTCGCTCCACTCATCGCTCATGAACTCGCGAACATCCCTGAATCTTCTGAGCCCATAAGCCCTGCCATCCTGATACATCACAAATGAATTCGTATCTCTGTTCTCCGCAAGCCATTTCTCCGCCTCCTTCGGCTCAATTTCTTCCACGCTGAAGTATTTCTTCAGTTTTTCAAATACCTCATCGGGCATCTTCACCTTCTTCAAAAGGCGATGCGTTGGCAGGACAAGCAGCCCGGGGTCGTCAAGGGGCACCATGTAGGTCATTCTGTAGTTGAACGCCTGCCCATCCTTCCAATCACCCACCTTCTCGCGCATCTCATCGCGAAAATAAACGGCGGTTTCGTAGCGATGGTGCCCGTCTGCAATCACCACCTGCTCGTCCCTGAGAACATCCTGAATCTCACGAATCTCATTTTCATCGCTGACCCTGTATATCCTCGTAACCGTGCCAAAATCATCCACACCGTAAAAATCTGGCTCTTCCCTTATTTTTTCATCAATTATCCTCCGCACCCTTCCGTCGTCGTGGAACAGCACGAATCCCGCTTCTAAATTTGTCTTCGTTGCTCTGAGCATTCTGAGGCGGTCCTCCTTCGGACCCTTATGAGTCTTCTCATGAGGAAGCACTATTCTCTCGCTGAAGGGGTGCAGACGCATGGCAGCGATGAAGCCTCTGCGCACATATCTTTTACCTCTAAGCTCAAATTCCTGAGTATAAATATATATGGCAGGCTTCTCATCTCTCACAATAACCCCTTTTTCTTTCCATTCTTTCAATCTCCGTGCTGCAGTTTCGTATCTCTCCTTCTCCATTGGCAGTATGAGCTTCACGAAGTTGTATTCGCTTTTCTCGTAGTATCTTCTCTGCATCTCCCCGTCAATCTTATCGTAGGGCTGCGTGATCACCTTGCTCAAATCTTTTCCTATCACTTCTTCACTATAATGCATTGCTTTGAAAGGCTTGATTTCCACCATATAATCACCGCTCACTCATGTATTTTTGCTATTAAAACAATGCGAAGCTCTACGCATTTTTAATTTTGATATACTGAAAAACCGCGAATAGAGAATAGATTGAGTAAACAAGCACGCCGAACATTGGGGCTATAAAGTAGAGCCACTTGAAGTTGAGTATGTAATCTTTGGAAGCATAGAACAACGCACCCGCAGATATAAGGTATAGAAGAGAGTACAGGAGCAGAGGAATTGCTGAAAAAGGTATCAATAAAGCGAAGAGAACGAACAAAAGGAAGATTGAAGCCCAGCCAACATTGTCCCAAGGCTTTGCCCCAATTTTTCGTAGAACCTGCGCCACACCCTTGGCTCGTGCTCTCTGCCATGCCATAACTTCTCCAAAACTTTCAGGAAGGCTTACTTCCACAACAGCGTTCTTTGCAACTTCCTGCTTCAGATTTAAACCATTCTTTCTCAAAATAATAGAAAATCCATAATCTTCTGAGCGCAGAGTCTCTGGATACTGCACTTTGCTGCAAATTTCCACCCTCTCAGCCTTGTTGTTTCCGGGTATGTGATAGCGATAAAGCCCGGGAATTACGAGGTGCAGAGCATGATACCACGCGAACGCATGAGCGTAAAATCCACCGCGAACTTTAGGCACACCACCCACAGCATCGCTTGATTCCATTTTTTTCAGTATATTGCGCATGTACATCGGGTGATACACATTCTCAGAATCGCCCCAGACTACCACATCATAACCACCTGATTTTGCAATTTCACACGCTTCACGCCTTGCGTAGCCAGTTCCACCAAGCCTTCTCTGAACGCGAAACTCTATGCACGGATAACGCTCTTCATAGATCCTTGCTATTTTCTCTGAATCATCACTGGACGCTCCGTCCATTATCAAAACGTCGTATTCTGTGCACAGGCCTTCCATGTTTACGATGGATGCAAGGCACTTTTCAAGCGCAGGAGCGTTGTCTTTGTTGAGAATTACTAAAAGGGCTTTCATAACATGGCACCCAACCTGTTTGCCATTTTTTTGCTATTATCCCAGACAGCATCCATGTTCAGGTACTCCCAGTTTCCATGCCTTCCGAGTGTGTATATGCGCATTCTCTCAAGCTCTTTCCTTATGCGTGGCACAACCTCAAAGTAATCTCTGTTGGTGACCACATAGGCAAAGTGATTCACCCAGTACGCAGATTCTTCCACATCCACATTTATGTTGAGGGATTCAAGACCTTCAATTACCTGACCCACAGGATCATGCACCGTATTTTTAGGTTTATGGGATATCTCCGCAATTATCGTGCCTCTCCCTGCAGGGGCCATGTTGGGACTGTAATTGCTCAAAAATGCCAATCTGTGAAAGGCAATGTCAGAATCAGGAACATAGAGCCAGTGAAAATCCGGGATGCTTCCACGCACACCCAATCCCACAACGGTCACAGAGTTATAATCAAGAGCCTTGGATAATTCTCCAATCTTTCCGCCAATAATAGCCCCCAAAACAGGCATTGGAATCGTTGATACTGCGTAATCGCAATGCTCCCCATTTACCTGCACTCCATCATCCACCTTTATGCTCTTTATTTCCTCTCTCACCTTAATTTTTTCTCCCACCTCTCTCTCCAGCGCACGAGGTAAGCTTTCTATGCCCCCATGCATGGGATAAAAGAATCTTAGCTGATGAAGATAGCCTTCTGTTTCCAAACCCACCGCCGCACGGAGCACATCCTCCACCGGTGGCTGAGGCAAGCGGTCCTCTGACCATGCCATGCTCATATCCTCCAGCTTTCTCTTCCATATTTTCTCGTTGTAAGGGCCCAAATACTTCTCCACCATTCTCTCTCCGAACATCTGCACAAAGAAATCTCTCAGATTCTCCGGCTTTTTTCTCTCCGCCATTATGTTTCTCACGAAATCACGCAATATCTCGTACCTCTCCTCGGGAGATAGCGCGTAAATACCGTTCTCAAAAGGGTATTTTATGAACTTGCCTTTATAATGAATGAATGTGCGGCGCCTGTGCATCACCACATTGCCAATTAAATTAACCATATCTTTGAGAGTTCTCTCATTCTTTGAGAATATTATGTGAGAGCCTCCTGTGTCAAATACATAGCCATTTCTTTCCTCACTTTTCAAAAGTCCACCCACCCGAGAATCTTTCTCCATAATCACAAAATCTAATTTGGTCTCTCTAAGATGATGCGCGAGAGATAAGCCGGCCAATCCGCCTCCAGCGATGCAGATTTTCATAAAGCATCATTTTGCTCATTTATTTTAATATTGCGATTTAGAGTTTCGGGCATGAGCAGAACAAAGAACGCGGCGATGATTAGAATTAGTGTGAATGATAAAAATGCGTAGAACCAGTGCACTAATCCGGGAATCAAAGGGCCGAGTATTCCTCCAATTCTTCCCACCGAGCTTGCGGCTCCTGCACCAGAGCCTTTCAATTCGTCAGGGTACAGTTCTGGTGTGTACGCGTAAAGTGCACCCCAAGCACCCAAATCAAAGAAAGATAATGCGAAGGCAGCAGCTGTGAACATACCCACATAGTTAGTTATGAAAAGATATGCGGATAAGCCTGTGAGAATCATAAAACTGAAAATGACATAACGTCTTCCAACTTTCTCAACCAAATACGCAGCTGTGAAGTATCCCGGAATCTGTGCCAAATAAGTTAGAAATATGAAACCGTAGGATTTGACAGTGGGAACATTCTCCGCAACAATGTGCGGAAGCCATACAAATATACCATAATAGCTGAAAGCCATGGCAAACCACAAAATCCACAGAAATAAGGTATGTTTCCACCGCAGTATTTGGGAAAATTTGTGGTTTTTGCTTATTTGTACCTCTGGGAGCCTTAAAGCGGGAATCACGGCGATGAGCCAAAGAATAGATAGCAAATAGTAGATGTTCCAGTCGCCTGAATTTAAGTGTGGCATGTAGAGGTATGCGCTTAGTGACGCTGTTATCCACCCGTAGGTCCAGAAAGAGTCTAAAAGCACCACCATTCTACCCCTTATTTCAATTGAAGCGCTCTGACTGACCCATGCACTTAGCACGGGAAGCACCATGCCAAACCCAAACCCCGCTATGAATCTAAGAACGAGAAAATAAGTGTAGGATAAAGATAGTGCCATCAGAGCTGTGGCCAGAACATGCAATATTGTTGCACCTACCACGATTCTCTTTCTGCCAAATTTGTCAGATATGTACCCAAATAGAAGAGACCCGAAAAACCAGCCCACAAGGGTTATTGATACGAGCAATCCTGCAAGAGTTTTGTCCACATTCAAAGTGCTGATTATATCATTCGTGGTAAATGTGACAACACCCATGTCGTAGGCGACTGCAGCCCAGAGCAATCCGGGTATTATGAGCGAGCGATATCTCATCTTTGGGTAATCTCGGAAAAGTATATATTCTATTTGCAGCGTATAAGAGTTTAAGATAGTGAATAAGAGAATTGCACAATGCTATCAATCGCCTTTCTTTTTGAATTCTTCGGGTATTTCCTCGTGTGGAAGCTGCAAGTTCTTCTCATTTAGATACTCTACAAATTTCATATCCATGCCTTTTATATGGGCAACGAACCAGTCCACAAGGTATTTTCTTATTTCCAAACTGTAAGACTCAGGGTCTAATACCACATCCCTAGACACGCTTTCAATCAATCTCTTTGTTTCCTCTCTGAACCTCCAATGCGCTTTTCTATGATTCTCAAAATCTGGAAAGTTGTACAATCTCATGAACTTCTCTTCGGTTGAAAAATGCCAGTTTGCATATCTGTCCATGAACATCATCTCACCCCTCAATAAATCGGGATCTTTTTCCTCAATTGCAAGCTGGATTTCAGAGAGCATTAGTATGAAGTATTTGTGTTGCCTGTCAATCTCATCAATCCCCGTTGCAAGGGACTCGTCCCATTTCACTCGCTCACAATTGGCCATGGGAAATATTAAAAAATCAAAATATATAAAACTTCTGCTTCATATTTAGATTTGAGAAAATATTTAATATCTGCCAATTCATAAGGATTATGTGGTTTCAATTCTATTGATTAGCTGTGGCGGAGCAGGTAAACGATTTATAGAGGAGGTGCGAAAAGCTGGACCTTTTAAGACTCTAACAATCAACGACAGCTTGGCTGACATCAATGTTTCAGAAAGCGCCGCAAAGTTGGCAGATAGTTTAGTGGATAAGCAGGCGTTTGAACTGTTTCCTTGGTTGGAAAAGATTGAATATGAGTATATAGTAGTGATAGCGGGGCTTGGCGGGCTGATGGGCAGTTCAATGGCGGTGATCATAGGAAAGGCTTTGCATCGCAGGGCTAAAATTTACGGAATGTTCAGCGAGCCATTTAAAAATGAGGGAAAATCAAGAGTTAAGACTACAATATGGGCCAAAAAAGAAATTGAAAAAACATATCGCGGTGCGTTTTATCTTTCAAATGAAGAAATTTTTAACTACTATCCCAACTTAAAAATCGGAGACGCTATGAGAATACATCCTGTTGTTATGAAGCATCTGCTCAGAGATATGTACTTAGCAGTCATACCAAGGCGGCCATCGTGGTTAGAAGGAAACATGGGCGCTGGTGTGGGCTTTGGAGTGGGCAGAGAGAGAATTCGCCTAGCGATTGAAGATGCCGTTGATTCTCCATGGCTCACACCGGGGGAGAAGTATGCAGTTGTAAGTGGAGATATAGATAAGGAGGATGTGGAACCTGTGATTAAGCACTATGATTTTGAAGATTGGATTTTTTATCACACTCAAGAACATGGTTCGGAGATTAAGGTCACGGTTATTTCAAAATAAAAAAAAATTAGTGTTTTTTGAACACTATCAATATGCCAATCAAAAACACCATGGATATCATGAAAGCTGGCGAGAGTTCTGGGACCGT